>QIKS01000073.1 GCA_003233025.1 Hellea balneolensis
GTTTTTAGAATTTTTGCACGAAAGATACAGAAACCGTATCGGACGCATTATCGCCAAGATCAGTCGTTATTTGATATCGCGTGTAATCCAGCCGCACAGCATTGCGTAACCCCGTTGCAACCTCGATACCTACGCCATATGCCACACCGTCATAGCTCTGGCTAATATTTTCTGTAACGGTATTTCCATTTTCAATGGACGTACTGTTTAAACCAAAATTTGTTGCATGATACCCGCCTCGCGCAAAAAGTGAGAAACCTTTGCTAACAGGGACACGCGCAACGGCGAATGCTCCAAAGGAATTGTTTACGCCAACATCAGCAGAGAGTGTCGTCGAACCAGAGCTTGCGCTTATTATATTTTGGTCGATCAGACCGAATGATGCCTCTGCCTCCACGCCAAGGTAGGGATTAAAATTATAACCTGCGCGTCCCTGAATGCCGTAAACGCTATCGCCAACGTCATATGCCACACCGCCAATACTCACATAACCCCCGCTATTTTTTTCGGGACGAGCCGTGTGATGATAAGGCTTCCATATGGCGCTGAACTGCGAAGAACGGTTCCTTGGTCATAAACATTATAATATGACGGCGAAGAACCGCGAAGACCATTGGCGACTACAGGATAGGTATTTGCCTTTAAACATTCAGGCGCGTTACTCATAAAAACGGGTTGCGTTAACGCAGCTTGTGCGCCCATGAAGCATTCAGCACCGTATTGTATATGATTATTAGCATTGTTCTGGGTATGCGAATAGCCATCAACTGCCCCCAAATTGCTGCCCGTACAGCCAGATATGAAAATTGAAGACAATATTATTGTCGCTGCCGTACAAATGGAAACCCGCATTTTATAACCCCAATTAGAATTTATCCCTCTGGCGCTATATTGCACAACAAGCTTAATATTAAATTTTGAGGCATGGTTAACTTAACGTTAAAGCTAGGTTTGTTTGATCCTATCAGGAACTACGGGAAACTAGAGTGTGGAGGTGAACCTGGGGTCTCAACATTTTCCAAATTACCTGTATCAAATTTTCGTTGAATGGTTGCTGGCATAGAACTCTCCTAAGGTTTAAGTTAATTCGCTTCCGCTCGGTTAGGCTTGGTGTTTGGAAACACTGTGCCATCGCTTGGGTGATGTAAAGGGTCGAAACTAACGCGTTCCCCACAAGAATCCAAAAAGGCACCCGAATATGAAAACGAGTTTTCCCCCGACGACAAACGTCTATATTTGATAACACTACTGTACGCTCTATAGTTCTCAGTTTTGAATGTACGTCGATTCCATTTTGATTTTATTGTTGAAGTGCAACAATAAGGATTAGCGTGGTAAAAATCAGCGAGGTTCGCATAAGAAATATACTTTGACAATTCCTCCGCCGAAAAATTTTTTCGAGTGTTTTTATCCTCTTCCAACAAACGCCAAACCACACGGTCAATAAGTTCGTTATCATTAAGATATCGATTTTCGGCGTAACAATATCCGTTGACATATTTCACATGACGATCAAAGCCATAAACCGAGGCACCAATAACGCCAATTAACACAACACCCCAAATAATTTTTCTTTTTTTCATCCTTCACCTCACGCCTTACAACGAACCGTTCCCTCAATCTTAGTTGGCCAACCATTATACTTCTGACGCTTATAGCAAGTTAATGCGGCTTCATTATGGAAACGAAGGCCCGCCTTCCCCTATTATTCTGTTGGCTTTTCTAAAATCAAGTTATCTGGCGACACAGTTTGTCTGACGTCAGACACTCCTAAGATGATGATGAACAAAAACTCTCTCTTAGCACAGACTTAAATCTGTGCCATAGGCGCTGACGTCAGACAATGTTACAGGGTACACAAAGGGTTAAATCCCAGTTAAGATCGGGTTTTTTGATCCTATCAGGAACTACGGGAAACTAGAGTGTGGAGGTGAGGAAGAGATTCGAACTCTCGGTACGCTATTAACGCACACACGCTTTCCAAGCGTGCGCCTTAAACCACTCGGCCACCTCACCTTAGGCGCGGCAATATACAGATTTTCATACGCCACTCAAGCTATAAACATCTTAAAAACACGGGTTTATTTTTTTGCCAAACCTGCTATATTAAAATACATGGGGGATCAGTATGGATGAAAATTGGCCAACATTAGGGGTAGAAGAAGAATATCTCATTGTCGAGCCAGACAGCCGCGCCGCCGCGGCCGATCCGCCGCTGGAGTTTTTCGATGCTTGCAAAAAAGAAGTCGGCGAAAGTGTAACGCCTGAATTTTTACGCTGTCAGATCGAAATCGCCACACCCGTCTGCCAAAACCTAAGCGAGGTGCGCGAACATCTTGTCAATATGCGCGGCCAGTTGGCCCATATTGCCAAAAAATTTGATCTGCGGCTCATGGCCGCCTCCACTCATCCCTTTACCTCCTGGCGCAGTCAAAAACCCACGGCGGCAGAACGTTACACCAAAATGGACGCTGACCTTCAAGGGGCGATCCGGCGTATGTTGATCTGCGGCACCCATGTCCATGTCGGTATATTGGAACCAGGCCTGCGCATCGATATCATGAACCAGATGCGTTATTTTTTGCCCCATATGCTGGCCCTGTCCACGTCCTCACCGTTTTGGGAGGGGGATATTATGGGGATGAAATCCTACCGGCTATCGGTTTTTGACGGCATGCCGCGCACGGGCATCCCCGATATGATGGCGTCCATTGGCGAATATGAACGCCTTGTTGGCACGCTGGTCGAGGCGGGGGTTATTGAAGACGCCAGTAAAATCTGGTGGGATCTGCGCCCCAGTGTTCGCTTCCCGACCCTAGAGACCAGAGTGTCGGATATGTGTACCCGCGTGGAAGACACATTGGCCATTACCGCGCTTTATCAATGCCTGACCCGCATGATGGTTCAGCTCAAACAGCGCAATATAAAATGGCGCGTTTATCCATCTTTGCTGATCGCTGAAAACCGGTGGATAGCACAGCGCTTTGGTGTTGCCGGCAAGCTTATTGATTTTGGCAAAGGAAAATGCGTGCCGTTTCAGGAACTGGTCGAGGAAATGATCGGGTTTTTGCGACAACATGCCGAGGTTTTGGGGTGTGAGCGCGAGCTTTTGCATATGCGCACCATTGTCAAGCGCGGCTCGTCCGCCTGTCGGCAAGTCCGCGTTTATGAGGACGAGATGAAAGGCGGCGCCAGCAAAGAAGACGCCTTAAAAGCAGTGGTTGACGATCTGATCGAAGGCACGGTGGAAGGCATAAATTAAAGGTTTACATGTATCAGTGCCAGCCATAAGAAGCCCTATGCGCAAGCCCCGCCCCTATATATATATCCCGCCGACATCCAGCTTGCCTGTATTTATTTTTTGCGACCATGCCAGCAATGCTGTGCCTGCGTCCTACAATAATCTCGGGCTGGAGCCTGCTGATCTAAACCGGCATATTGGTTGGGATATTGGCGCGGGGAATTTAACCCAATTGATGTGCAAAGATTTTGGAGCCGCCGGGCTTTTAGCCGGTTTTTCAAGATTGCTTATCGATCCCAACAGACATCCCGGCGACGACGCCCTTATCCCGGCCCTAAGCGACACAACCTCTATCCCGGCTAACCAGCATATAAGCGCCGAGGAGCGCCGCGCGCGTATGGACGGCTATTACACACCCTATCACAATGCTTTGGCGACAGTGCTGGACGATGCGCAAGAGCGGTTTATCGACCCGCTGATTATCTCCATTCACAGCTTTACACCCAAACCCACCCAAGGGGAAAGGCGGGAGCTGGATATCGGCATTTTGTGGAAGGTCGACAAAGACGGCGCCCAAGAAACCAGGCGGGCCATTGAAAATGTTCACCCGTACACCGTTCAACTCAATGTACCGTATTCAGCCTTAAGGCTCAACCACAGCATGGACCAACATGTCATTGCCCGGGGCCTGCGCCACATAACACTTGAAATTCGCCAAGACCTGATCGATAATTCTCCGGGCGCCGCAAAAATGGCGCGCCGTCTTGGCAAAGCCTTGCGACCCTTTATTGAACGCTAATATTGAAAGCTAACCATGCAAACCACACACACCGTCAATGGCCGCACACTTTACGAAAACTACCCGGCGGGCACCGAGCAAGCTTTGTTCGCCATGGGCTGTTTTTGGGGCGCGGAGCGGTTGTTTTGGCAGATGGGCGGCGTTTATGTCACCTCTGTTGGGTATGGGGGCGGCAAGGGGGCAAACCCGACATATGAACAGGTCTGTTCAGGCACAACCGGTCACGGGG
>QIKS01000251.1 GCA_003233025.1 Hellea balneolensis
CATCAAAGACAATACCGTACATATCAAAAGCCTCGCGCTCATACCAATCTGCATTGGGAAAGACGCTCGTCATGCTGTGGACGGAAAGCGCGGCGTCGGTTTTAAGTTTAACTCGGATGCGCTGATTATGGGGCATGGACAGCAAATGATAGACAACATCAAACCGGCGTTCGCGCTGCGGATAATCGGCGCCGCAAATGTCGATCAGCGTGGTAAATTTACACAAAGGATCATCGCGCAAAAACGCAATCGTCTTGACGATTTCTTCGCGGCGCGCATGAATGGTCAGCTCGCCAAAAGAAAACTCCGCGCCGTTTATAGCGCTGCCCATACCGTCTAAGATATGGTCTTTGATATCGTTAAGTGCACTGTCCATCATTTACCGCTCAATATTGCCTTCCCGGCGAATTTTCTTTTGCAGTTGCAAAATCCCGTAGACCAATGCTTCCGCAGTTGGCGGGCAGCCGGGAATATAAATATCGACGGGCACAATCCGGTCACACCCGCGCACAACCGCGTAGGAATAATGATAATACCCACCGCCATTGGCACATGAACCCATGGAAATTACATAACGCGGATTTGGCATCTGGTCGTAAACCTTACGCAAAGCCGGTGCCATTTTATTGGTCAACGTCCCTGCAACAATCATCACATCGCTTTGGCGCGGTGACGCACGGGGCGCAAAACCGAATCGCTCCACATCATAACGCGGCATGGATGCTTGCATCATTTCAACCGCGCAACATGCAAGCCCGAAGGTCATCCACATGAGAGAGCCGGTGCGCGCCCAGGTAATCAGGTCGTCCGCTGGCGCCACAAGAAAACCCTTATCGGCCAATTGGTCCGACAGGCCGTCAAAATACGGGTCGTGCTTTTTAGGGTCGTAAGTGGGGGTTTCGTTAAGGTGGATTGTTGACATATCTATTCCCAATCAAGGGCCCCCTTCTTCCAGGCATAGGCCAGACCAATGCCCAGCTCGGCCAGGAAAATCATGACAACCGCCCAGCCATATAGACCAATTTGATCCAAAGACACAGCCCAAGGGAACAAAAATGCCACTTCCAGATCAAAAATAATAAACAAGATGGCGACCAGATAAAACCGGATGTCAAATTTCATCCGGCTATCGTCAAAGGCGCTAAACCCACATTCATACGTGGACACTTTTTCCGCGTCCGGGCTAGACGGGCCTAAAATTTTGGCAATGACCAAAAACGCAATCGCTAAAACCAAGGCAATGCCGAACAGAAAAATGACCGGCAAATAGTCCGACAGATAAGACAAATAGGCATTAAGCTGTGCCGCATTTTCAATGTTCGAGCCGTCAGACATAAGGTCTTGCTTTCTCACTAAACTTACCTTGTGCAGGGCAGAAACCCCCACCACCAAATTCGCCGGAAATCTAGGGCTTTACCCCCTTAAAAGCAATGTGTAATTTTGTCCAAAATGAAAATTAAATCACGTCAACACGAAACCCTTCACACACAGATATGTTTAAACCATAATCGCTAGGGGTCAGGCAGGGGGATAATGCTTGAATTCATCAGGCCAATCCTACACACTTCCCCGTAAGCGTAAATATAAAACGGTGGCGCCAGTGCGTACCTATAATCTCCATAGGCCCCCAATGTCCGCATCTTTAATATAATGCCCACACCTGCAAAACGTCAAAAAACGCTCATGGTTTACGCCAAAAGGATCGCCGTCAGCGTCATTGTTGTTTATGGGCTTGCGGTTTTATTCGTTTATTTTGCCCAGCGCAGTTTCATGTATTTCCCAAACACAGCTCCAGCCGACGCAGGGTTTGAAGCGCGACATAATATGGAAATTATCACCCTTAATGTTGAGGGCATTGGCCCGATGAATTCGGTTTACGCTCCGGCAATTGACGGAGCGCCCATGATTTTGTTTTTTCACGGCAATGGCAGCTCGGTTTATGACCGGGTACAAAAATTTAAAAGTTTTCAAAACTGGGGGGCGGGGTTTTTGGCTGTCGAATATCCGGGCTATGGCGGCAATCCGGGCAAGCCAAACCAGAAAGATATCTTCAAAACTGCTTTGGCCAATTACGATTGGCTGAGCGCGCAAGGCTATCAGCCCAGCCAAATCGTCATACACGGCCATTCATTAGGGACAGCCAGTGCCGTCTATGTAGCTCATGAACGGCAAGGTGCGCTGTTGGTTTTGACCGCACCCTTTTCATCCATGAGCGCCATGAGCAAAAGGAGAATGCCGTTCTTTCCGACCAAATTTTTGGTCAAAGATACTTACCGCTCCGATCTTTTAATGCCAGAAATTGACGAGTTTTTACTGGTTATTCACGGCACGGATGATGGTATTATCCCTCATGCAGAGGGTGAAATTTTATATGCGCTACATTCAGGTGATAAAATATTTATTTCCATAGATGACGGCAGGCATTATTTGTGGAATACGGATACGCCCAGGCTGATCAACGCAGCGATTAAAAAATACGTTCCGCGACAAGACAGAGAATGAACATGCAAAATGACCCTATAGCTCCAGTTTTAATCCTGGATAATATTCACAAATCCTTTAGCGGAAAACCGGCGGTTAGAGGCGTGAGCTTGACGGTTGAGAAAGGCCAAATCGTTGGGTTTTTGGGGCCTAATGGCGCCGGGAAAACCACGACTTTACGCATGGCCCTTGGCTTGATCAAACAAGACGAGGGGGAGATCAGCTTATTTGGCAGTGCGCCAGGCACAGCAGCATTTGGACGGGTCGGATTTTTACCGGAAGAGCGCGGGCTTTATGCAAAGATGAAGGCCAGGGACGCCATTACGCACATTGCTTGTTTGAACGGTTTGGCGCGCAAGGAAGCTTTGCGCCGGGCCGATGAAATGCTGGAACGCTACGGCTTGGGCGATGCCCGCCATAAGAAAATTAAAACCTTGTCAAAAGGCATGGCCCAAAAAGTTCAATTGATCGCCAGTATTGCTCACGACCCTGAATTTCTAATTTTGGACGAGCCATTTTCAGGGCTTGATCCGGTAAACCAAAAACTGCTTGAAGATATGGTACGCGAAATTGCCGCCCGGGGCCGGACAATTATTTTCTCGACCCATGTCATGGAACACGCCGAACGGTTGTGTGATAAAATCGTACTGATTTCAGGCGGGCGAAAAATATTTGACGGCGATACCAAACAAGCCCTGGCCTATGCCCCCAGACGATTGCTCATTGAAGTAACCGGGCCGAAAGCAAAACAAATTTTATCAAAGGCCGCAAGCGAAATCACCCAAGACGGCGCAAGCTACACCCTGGTGTTAAAGCCGAAAGTCGAGGCACATCACGTGCTTGAACAATGCGTAAAAAATAAATTAAAACTGGTAAGGTTTGAGCCGGAAAAAGCCAGCTTACACGAAGCTTTTGTCGTCCTTGTTGCTCAACATGCAGATACAGGAGACGCCTCGTGAATTTCCCCTTAAGCCCGCGCAGAACCTATCTGATCGCCCGCCGTGACTTTATAGAATATATCAAAACCTGGGGCTTCTGGTTAACGGCGCTTGCACCTTTTATCGGCTTGTTTTTCGGCTTGTTAATTCCGCTTGTCATGGCCAATTCACAGCCAACAAAATATGCTGTGATTTTGGATGAAACCGGCAGACATGCCAGCCAAATCGAACAATTTCTCGACAAGGAAAGCCAAAAATTTCTAGAACTTGCCTTAAGCGAAGCTGCGAAATATACGATCCCGAACGACCAAAAAGACGCCTTTGATCTGGTTCTTGAAAACCAAGGCCCCGACGAGGCACGGGAGCTTATCCGCACCTCTAGCCCGCGCATTGCCGAGCTAATCGATTT
>QIKS01000058.1 GCA_003233025.1 Hellea balneolensis
TATGACCGGATTGTTTCTGTTGGTATGTTCGAGCATGTGGGCGTGCCCCATTATCTTGAGTTTTTTACGAAAGCTTCGCAGCTGTTAAGCAGTGAAGGCGTTATGCTCTTGCATTCCATTGGCCGGCGCGGCGGGCCAGGGTCTACGGCGCGCTGGATCCGTAAATATATTTTCCCCGGCGGTTATTCCCCGGCGGTTTCAGAAACCATGGCACAGATTGAAAAATCCGGCATGTGGGTAACCGATATTGAAATCTTGCGCTTGCATTACGGCAAAACCTGTTTGGAGTGGGACAAAAGATTTCAAAAGAACCGCGTCAAAATTGCCGAGATGATGGATGAGCGGTTTTGTCGGATGTGGGAGTTTTACCTGATCATCAGCGAGTTCTCGTTTAAATATAGCAAGAACATGAATTTTCAAATCCAGATGACCAAGAAGGTTGATACCTTGCCGATCACCAGAGACTATATGCACAAAACCGAGGCGGCGTTGCGGTAATGGCCAAGCGACAAGAAATCCCGACCCCTGAGCGTCCGAAGTCCATTTCAAGCGGGCGGCGTCGGTTCATCAAAAAGCTTGGCAAGAAATTGCTGCAAACCATTGCGCGTATTCAAACCAAGCAGTCCCTTGTCCCGACAACGCCATTTGTTGACAATGCCTTGTTTGATTTTCTGCCTGTGTTTGAAGAGCGCTGGCGTGAGATTGAGAAAGAAGCCAAGGCGGTGCTTAAGTTTCGCGATCAAATCCCTGGCTTTGAGGAGGTTTCCCCCGACCAATACAGGCTTGCCAAAGCCCGCCAATGGAAAACATTTGTTCTATACGGCTTTGGTCAAAGGCTTGAGAAAAACACGGCACTAACCCCGGTAAGCGCCGAGCTTTTGGAGCGTATTCCCAATTTGCAAACCGCCTGGTTTTCCATTTTGGCACCGGGATATCATATCCCGGCC
The DNA here is from genome assembly GCA_003233025.1 of Hellea balneolensis. Taxonomy (GTDB): domain Bacteria; phylum Pseudomonadota; class Alphaproteobacteria; order Caulobacterales; family Maricaulaceae; genus Robiginitomaculum_A; species Robiginitomaculum_A balneolensis_A. Next base: position 948 of record QIKS01000058.1, read on the forward strand.
CATAAAGGTGTTACCAAAGGTATTTTGCGCGCACATCTTGGTTTGCTGATCCCCAAGGATTACAAAAAATGCCGCATCCGGGTTGATGAGCAAATCAGGCCTTGGCGTCCGGGTGAAGTTTTTGTTTTTGATGATACCTATGAACATGAGGTTTGGAACGACACCAAAGAAGAGCGGGTAATTTTGCTGTTTGATTTTGATCGCCCGATGAAATTCTGGGGCCGGTTTTGCAATTCATTGATGATGAAATTGATGAAAATGACCGCCTATTATCAAGACCCAAAGAAAAACTTGGCCTCCGCCGAAGACCGTTTTGAAGCGGCTGTCAAACAAGCTGGAAATAATCTTGAAGCCATGAGCGATGCTTCGAAAAAATAAAACCTCACATAAATGTGATTTTGACGAAGCACAGTTTTGACGTAGTCCTTGCATAACACCAAAAACAACGGGAGAAATGAAAATGAAATTTTCTAACAAATTTGGCTACACATGTATGGCGGCGATATTATTGATGGCCAGCCCCCTCGCCCTAAGCCCGGCCTTTGCGTCCGGCGGCGGTGGTTCCGGCGGCGGTGGTGGCGGTGTCGACGCCTTGCCACAATATGACCCGGTTGAAGAATACAGAAAAGGCGTACAATATCTTGAAGCCGAGAAATTTTCAAAAGCATCGCGTGCTTTTTCTCGCGTGCTCAAAGTTGCTAAAAAAGATGCAAATACCAATTATTTGATGGGTTTGGCCCAGACTGGTCTTGAGAAACCCAAAAAAGCAGCCCGGTTTTATTCCAAAGCGATGAAATATAATCCCGACATGTATGCGGCCCATACGGCTGCGACCCATGCTTATATGGCTGCGGGTAAACCTGATAATGCCAATAAAGTTTTGGCAGAGTTAGATGCACGCTTGACCAAATGCGCGTCAGATTGCGCCCAGCAAGCCGATTTGCAAAAAGCACGCGACGAAGTGGCCGGGATTATTTCTGGCGGCACTGTCCGTAAAGAAGCTTTTTATAACCGCACCGTTCCGGTAAGTGCCGGCAGCGCCTATTTCCAGTCAGTAGCTTTAATCAATCAGGCCCGCTACGAGGAAGCCATTGTTGATTTGCGCGTAACGGCAGCCGCCTTTGGCCCTCATCCTGATGTTATGAATTATCTTGGCTATTCGCACCGCAAGTTGGGCATGTTTGAAAGGGCCGAGCATTACTACGAAATCGCTCTGTCCATTGATCCAGACCACCGTGGTGCCAATGAATATTTGGGCGAGCTTTATGTGGAAACAGGTCAGATGGACAAAGCCCGTATCCAATTGGCAAAGTTGGAAACGATTTGTAGCTTTGGCTGTATTGAAGAAGATGAGTTGCGCGGATGGATATTGGACGTCGCTCCTTAGTCTTACTCTTCGCCGGTTTCGTATTTGGCTGTTCTTCGGACAGCCAAATGCCGCCGGGCGAAATTCCTGACATTGCAAAGTGGACGCAGGTTGGCGCTGAGCTGACCGATGTGTTGACGGTTGAGCCGGCGGATTGCCCTTTGGCATTCGACGATTTGGCGGACAAGCGCCAGATATTGCTCGGCAAAATCGCGTTTCGCTCCCCCTATCTGCTTGGCGGGCAGGCGACGCGGCAGCGGTTTTCCTGTGACGCTTGCCATACCAACGGCGATATTAATCGACATTTCTTTATTGAAGGCTTGTCCGGCGCGCCCGGCAGTGCCGATGTCAGCAATTTTCATTTCAGCAAAACTTTGGGCGACGGCGTGTTTAACCCCAAGCCTATCCCTTCTCTGCGCACTTTGGACAAGGCTGTCGGCGCACAGGCTTTGCAGGCTAGAGAAGCCTTTATCTTGCGCTTGATCGAGAAAGAATTTAGCGGCGCCCCGCCGCCCAAGCCGATAAAGCGGGCATTATTGCGATATGTTGACAGGTTGGGGGCGCAGCCATGCACAGGCGTGCAAAAGGGCATGCAAATGCTGGACGCCCGCTTGGCATATATCGGTGATATCACCCAATTGCTCACAGGAGAACCAGCCCTGGCCGAAGAGACGCAAGGCTTTGTCCGCGCCTCATTGCGCTCGGAATTGGGGCAGTTATATCGGCGCTTTCCCAATAATGATCTGCTTCAGCAAGGACTGAAAGATTTTAGCACAGATATTAAAGAAAACGCCCAAAATCTGGACACATGGCCAATGCTTAGAGAGCAAATGCGCCAAGCTTATAGCGGCTCCTTATTTGATCCACAGGCCCTAATGTTGCCGGATGGTTAAGTGTGCCCGCGCCAAGGCCAAGCACGGTTCAGACACGCATTGGGCCTGGCTGGCTTGTGGGCCGTTTTGCCAATATCGCAGGCGTATGGTGTCCTCAACGACAAATAGATAACAAGCGCCTGGCGTTAAATCTCCAGGCTCGGCGTCAAAAATAATCATCGAGCCGACAGGGAATGTGTCTGCCATGAGCGGGTCATTGGCAATGAGCGCAAATGGTTTTCGAGCTGTCGTTGAAATGGCAATATAATCATGGATAGGGCCGGGCAGGGGCGGGCGGCCCATTTGGTTGGCCGCTGGCCAGTCGGTGACCGGGACATGTTGAATGGGTGTTTCCAAATAACGCTTAGGGGTCAATGTCAAGCCATGCTCGCCGTCCGTGCCGCGCATAAGCCAATGGGAGGAAGAATTGAGGATTTTGGCGATCCGGAAAATTACTTGCTGGCGCGGCGCATGTGATCCACTTTCCCAATTTGCGACCGTTGGCTGGCTGACCCGGGCGGCTCCGGCCAGCTCGACCTGAGACAGCCCCTTGGCAAGACGTGCTTTCTTTATCCGCTCCCCAATATTTGTCACTTTGCCTCCCAATATAGGTTTTACCTATTTATA
>QIKS01000288.1 GCA_003233025.1 Hellea balneolensis
CATGGATGACATTATCGCCAAATTGCGTGCGAATGCCGCACGCTTCAACCGGGCTTGTCAAATCCAGTGTGCTGTAATCAACCCGGCCCATTTACACCCCCATCTTTAAAAACAGCATAGCAAAAACGGCGTCCAGAACAATGACCGTGAAAATGGCTTGAACAACACTGGTCGTGGTTCTGCGCCCCAGACTTTCCACCGAACCGCCAACGGCCAACCCTTGGCGACACCCGATAATCGCAATGAAAAGCGCAAAGACCGGCGCTTTTATCATGCCGACCCAAAAGTGGTTGATGGAAACCACTTCCGTCAACCGCGCCATAAACAGCACTGGCGAAATCCCCTGCGACCAACCGACAAGCACACCGCCGAGCAAGCCCGACAACATGGCGACAAATGTCAGTAAAGGCGCCGAGATCAGACATGCAAGGGCGCGCGGCGCAATCAATGTTTCTTCGCGGCTTAACCCGATGACGGTCATGGCATCAATTTCCTGGCGCATTTTCATGGAGCCGATTTCTGCTGTAAATGCTGAATTTGAGCGCCCGGCCAGCAATATGGCCGTTATCAAAACGGCAAATTCACGCAAAACCGCAATGCCAACCAAATCGACAACAAAAATCTTGGCCCCAAAAGCAGCCAAAAGATCAGCCCCCATAAAAGCGATGACCGCACCAATGAAAAAACTAAGAATTGCGACAATGGGCAGAGCATCCAATCCGACGCTTTCAACCAGAGAAATCACCGATTTCCACCGAATGCGCTGGGGCCGGACAATCATTTTGGCCAAGACCACCATGAATTGACCGAAAAATGCCAAGGTGTCATAAACCTCCGCAAGCCCGCGCATTGTCCCCCTGCCAAGCCTCTCCAGCGGTGCATACCAAGGCTTTGGCCGCGCTGGCGCCACGCCTTTAGCCGCTTGCGCCGCCGCGTCTATGAGTACCCGCTGGCCTTTAGTGCCATTTATAACCGACCAACGGCGACAAAACCCGTCATGACAACCAATGGCGCGTGTGAGAATATAAGCCCCTGCCGTATCAATGCGGCTTAAGCCTTGGAAATCAAAGATCACCTGGGTGAAATCTTCACCCTGCTCATTTTCCGCCACCGCGCCATAGCCGAGCGCCTTTAAATCCTGCTGCAAGGAGTGGTCGATTTCTTTAACCGTATCCAGATCCCATTGCCCCTGAGCCTTGAAGATCAACTGCCCCGCTTCAATTTCCAATTGATAAGCATCGCGGTTTTGGTGGTGGTTGTCATGCATATCCACACCGTGCAAACCCCAAGCCTCTACGTCAAGGGAAAGGATATAAGATTTTGCATTTGCTAGGAGCGATCTTCACCGCTCCCCGGCACCGCGATATTTTCGCGAACGCGCATGCCGTAATCATTGGTGATAATTTGCAATCTTTGTATGGCAGATTTGTAACGTGCCCAATGCTGTTCATGAACGGTAATTTGGGTATGGTTTTTAATCTGGGAAAAATAATTTTGCCCCGAACGGCCCGCTAATAAAGCGGCTTCTAAAACCAATAATTCAGGCGTCAAATCCGCATGTGCATCAGCAATGGTCAGGAATATTTCAGCCGCCTTGCTGGCTTGCACGACATGATCGGTAGCGATAATGATATCGGCAGAAAATTGTTGCACTGCGCCCGCTTCAACCCTTGCAGATTTTGGGCCCCCGACGCGGTTTTTACCGTGTAATAAAATATCGGCAAAACCTTGGGTTTTTTGCGCTGCGTCGCCGTCATTCCAGCCTTCTTGCTCAAATTTTTCACTCAAGGCCAGGGATGTCCGTTCAACAATATTGTGCGGAGCAGCTGCGGTGGCGCGCAGCTCTTGCTCGCTAATGATGGGCGTTAGATCAACAGTTGCGCAGGCCGACAATCCTGCGAGCAAACCTACCAAAGCGACAAGTCTCATATTTACATCCATCTTAATGTGAAATTTCTATAACTGCATTATATTGCCTTAAGCCAAGCTTGCGCAAAGCGTAAGACGGCTCAAGATTGTCCAATAAAAGCTTCCTATTTTAAACTCAGGCAATGTGCAAGTCCCAAACACAGACTGACAGCTTAACCCGGGACAATATTCAACAATTTCGCGAAAAAACTGCGGAAAAACGCACCATCAATGCTGAAAAACAGCACCAGGAACACGAAAACCGGGGCGATATAGCGAACCAGGAAGAACAATGCCCCGCGCAAAGCAGGCGATGTTCCTGCCATCTGCTCGTCAACGATGGATTTTTTCATTTTCCAGCCAACAAAGATGACCGTCAATAGCCCTGTCAATGGCAGCATAATCGCCGCAGTGACTTTACCGTCAATCATGTCCATGAAGTCCGTACTCATCACCGAGCCCAAACCCAAAACCCACATCAAAAAGCCCATTATACAAGCGGCTCTGCGGCGCGAGACCACGAAGCGTTCCTTGACCCAGGCGACAACCGGCTCCAACAGAGATATGGATGAGGTTATGGCTGCAAATATGGCCAGGAAGAAAAATGCTGCGCCGATAAATTTACCGCCAGGTGCCGCAGATAAAGCCACAGGCAAGGTTTCGAAAAACAAACCCGCACCGGCATTTACGTCCAGGCCAAAGGCAAAGACGATCGGGAAAATCGCCAACCCGGCAATCATGGCAACGCCGGTATCGGTCAAGCCGATAATAATTGCCGATTTCGGGATATTGATTTCTTTTGGCAAATAAGAACCATAGGTGATCATAATGGCACTACCAAGTCCAATGGAGAAAAATGCCTGACCGAGCGCCGCCCGTGCAACGTCAAGATTAACCGCGCCCCAATCCGGCGCGAACAGGAATTTCAAAGCCTGTATGCCGCCATTGCTTTGCCCGCCGTCCGGGGTCGTGACTTGTGTCGAAAACCCTGTCCAAAGGCTATAAAGGGACAGGCAGAATAATAGGAAGAAAAACATCGGCATTAAAACCTTCGCCGCCCATTCAATCCCTTTATTAACACCGCGTGAAACCAGCCAAGTCGTCAATATGGCAAATGCGGTGAAATAGGGCAGCACGCCCTTGGGGTTTGAGATAGCCTCGCCAAATTGGGCGGAAATTTGCTCGGCGGATTGCCCGTCAAAACTGCCGAACAAAAATTTGGGGATATACATAATCACCCAAGCCGCAACCACGCAGTAAAAGCTGACGATGAGGAATGAAGCGGTCATACCCGTCCAACCCAATATGCCCCAACGTTCGGTTACGCCCGACTTGCGCGCTACATCTCTAACACTGCGAATAGCACTATTTGAGGTCCCGGCCCGGCCAATCATATATTCACTCATCAATACCGGAATACCGATAAACAAGACGAAAAACATATACATGATGATAAAGGCACCGCCGCCGTTTTCGCCGGCTTCTGCGGAAAACCGCCAAAGATTACCAAGCCCTACGGACGAGCCAACCGCTGCCATTATAAATGCAAAGCGTGATGACCATTGTACCGAACCTGCAGAAACTGATGCCATTATTATCCCCTGTTCATTTGTGTTTTTTTTATGACATACATTCACAATTGTAAGCGCTTTCGTCAAGTCATCACTTAAAATTTCGCCCCAATATCGCTGATAATTTTAAAACCCATGCCAGTGTCGCATTTACCAAATTTCAATCAATCCCCTATAGGTTGTATTTTTAAACTATGAACTTAACCATTCTTGAGGCTACAATGTTTGAAAATATGCGAATTTTGATCGCCGATGATCATTATGCGAACCGCTTGCTCACCCAGAGCCTGTTACAACGCCACGG
>QIKS01000053.1 GCA_003233025.1 Hellea balneolensis
GTAATCCCAAGGTTTGATTTTGGTATCACTGCCTTCCTCATCGGCAACGGCTTGCATATCGGCAATTTCTTCCTTGGCGCGAGAAATAGCGTGGGGCCAGATTTCTTCCATAAGCGCAATGGCATTTTCCGGCGTGCGCGCCATTTGGTTTTCGAGCTTCCAATAGGCATGGGTTTTAAAGCCAAGCAATTTTGCCCGCTGATCACGCAATTGCAGGATTTCCGTAATGATGGCGTTATTGTCGGTGGCATCGCCATTGTCGCCGCGATTATAATAAGTATTCCAGATCAATTCACGCAAGGGCCGGTTGCTGGAATATGTCAGGAACGGATCCATGGATGAACGGGTATTGGTCACGGCCCACTGGCCTTCTTTATCGCGATCTTTGGCTGCATTTGCCATGGCAGTGACCAGCCAATCAGGCAGGCCGCCCAGATCAGCTTCATTGTCAATATAATTCACATAGCCTTGCTCGTCGGCCAAAACATTTTGACCAAATTGGGTGGTCAGAGATGCCAAGCGGCCATTGATCTGGCTCATGATAGCTTTATCGGCTTCGTTTAAATTGGCACCCTGGCGCACGAAACCTTGGTAATAATTATCCACGAGCCGTTTTTGCTCGGTGTTAAAGCCGTCCATATTGTCATAGACGGATTTTACCCGGGCAAAAAGCGCGGCGTTTTGATTAATGCCGTCTCTATAGGCGGCAAATTTTGGCGACATTTCGCGTAAAATATCCGGGACAATACCCTTGTTAAGATTGCTGGCATGGACACCGTAGAGAGAACCTACCCGGCCCAAAGAAGCACCAGCTTTTTCCAGAGCAACAATCGTGTTGTCAAAATTGGCCGCTGCCGGATTTTGCGCAATGGTTTCGATCTGGGCTTTGGCCATATCCATGGCCTGGTTTAAGGATGCACTCATGGTGTTGATATCGACTTGATCCCAAGGGGGAACGCCGCCAAAATCGCCCTGCCATTTGTCGAGCAAAACATTGCCGGTTGTCGTGTCGGTAATCAGGGCTTGGCTCTCAGACCAATCCATAGTTTTGTCTGTCATAATCTTAACTTCGGTTTCAACCATGTCGGATTTTGTCTCGGACTGGCAGCTGGCAAGGCCAAGGGATAAAAGGGAGGCGAGGGTCAGGGTAAGTGTCGTGCGCATGAAAATCTCCTAAGAAAAATAATTGGCCCCTCTATACAAGACAACCCGCCAGATTGCGAACGGTTTTGCAAAATTTGCTTATTTAAAAGAGACCTTCGTCATGATATGCGCCCGGTCGCCTGCATGTATGGGCGCAGAATTTTCTGGCCGGAGTGCCGCCATGCCTTCAAGTTCGTCCGCCTTGAGGCTATAGGTATCGACAAGGTTGATGGCGATGAATGTATCGGCTGGGCCTGACAGGCTGATGCGAAACACATCCGCCTTCGGGCCGCGAATAGCGACGGGGCGTCTATAGCGGCTTTGCGTGAAGTCCGCCGTTTCCTGCCCATTAATCAGAATTTTGTCGGGCGCGCCGCCTTGGTCAAAGGCCATAAGCATGACATAACCTTGGTGGGAGGAGCGGATATCCATCTCTACACTGCGAACACCACCTGATATTTGATTGCTGATGATGGTGTGGAGGATGCCGGGCTTGTCACGATAGGGGGCTGGTTTGCTAACGGCACCGCCAAAGGTTAGCCCAAAGGGAACCCGCACTTTATCATCCGGGTTAAACCCGGCTTGTGTAAGAAAATTTTCGTCCTGTCCGCCAATGCCAACGGAAATCCATTGGGCAGTTTGGGCGGTGCTGTCTTGGATATAAACCAGATTTTGCCCTCGGGGATGGGTGCTGTCAAAGCCGGGCGAGGTTGCGCTTATCCCTGTCGATATCGCCGTCAGGCCAATAAGAACGCCGCCCAAAATCCGTGTATTTACCCGCTTCGCATTTGCCGTTCTGTGCCCCTTAAACAAGGGTAGAAGTATCAGGCAAAGCAATATCATGGGCAGGATTCTGATATAGGAAGCCCCGTAATTGGCAATAACTTCCAGGGCCAGGAAATGATAAAGCGCCATATAGGCCGCTGCGATAAATCCGAGGTGAGCCGCAATAATAAAGTGCTGGTGCTTGCGCCAGACATCAATCGCCACGCCCAAAATTATAGCCAGGGCAGGGACTAACACCAGATAAGAACCGCCGGGCAGCAGCACAGCGAGGGCGATTGCGCCAAGCGCAAAAATCACGCCGGCGCTGCAAATGAGGGCGTTGTAATTAGCATGTTTTAGCCAACGTCTTCCCATAAGCGCTGCCCCGTAAGTTACCAACAGCGCGCCGCCCATCAAGGCAATGCGTCCGGGCCACGGGGTTGGATGGTCGAGATAAAACAGTTGCGGCCAATGCCCAAGCGGGAAAGACAATAACCACCCCATCAAAGGCACACCTATCACCACGCCGAGACTTAAGGCGAGAGCGGAGAGTTGGCCGCGTATATTTTTCAACCGGATCGCTATGATAAGGAGGGTCACGAGCAGGCAAAGCAGTGCCAGAGGCAGATTATACGCCGAAGGCCACTTGATGATAAACCGCCCAAAAACATCGAAATATGTGGCGTCCGCTGTGCCGATAAGCCCGGATAAATCTTCATTGCCAAAGGCTGTCAGGGCGGCAAGGGCGTTGTCGCCATGATGTTGCAGGCTGGCTTTGGACAGGTGTTGTAAATCATCAAGGGCGGAGTGATAGCGCGATACATCGCCGGTAAAGGCAAAATTCAGCCCGGCCACGCCCAGGCGTTTATAAACGGAATAATCCGTATCATTGGGCAGGCGTTTGTAAATCTCATAAGACAGGGAATTGGCGACTGGTTTTTGGGCGGTTTTAGTGTATGTGCGAATAAGGCCAAGATTGCCGTCACTGGTTTCAAACATGGTACTTGGCCCGGACGCACCCCGCGCCTCAAGATTTATCACCAATTTGACCGTCTCCATTAAGGGATGTTGGTCAGCAAAAGCCTGCGCGCCGCGAAGCCCGCCTTCCTCGCCGTCCGTAATCAGGAAAATCACATCATTTTTTAGAGGGCCTTCAGATTTCAAAATCCGGGCAATTTCAAGCAGGGCTACCGTTCCCGCCCCGTCGTCCGCCGCTGCGACACTGGCGGGAACACTGTCATAATGAGTGGACAACATGATCGCATCGCCGCTGCCACCCGTCCCTGGCACGTGGACAATAATGTTTTCAACCTGCGAGCAGCCCGGAAATTTCGGCGTACATCCCAAGGCCGCCTGAATTTGCGGTTCATAGCCCAGCGTTTTAAACTTACGCTCAAGATGCTGGCGAATTTTCAAGTTTTCCGCGCTGCCGGTAGGGTGAGGAATATTACGCCCCAGCAAGTCTTCCAAATGAACAAATGCCCGCCCGGCGGAAAATTGGCTGGCGTCAATATTCGCCGGCCTCGGCTTTGGCCCATGGGTCAAGGATGACAAGCCAAATATGATGGCTACGGCAACAAAAAATAAAATGAGGAAATGGGGCAACGGTTTTAAAGACATAAAGCTGTATGGCATAATTGCCTAAAATTACAAAACTTTACTTTTCCAATAGATACCTCCCCCGTTCACGGGGAGGTGGCCGCCGTCAGGCGGAAACGATGGGTAAGGGGGAAACCGATAGCTCATTCCTGCGCAAGATGCGCAGGCCCCCTCCGCCTGCGCTACGCTTCGGCACCTCCCCCGTAAACGGAGGAGGAATAAGCTTTGTTTTGTGTTGTCCCTAAAGAGACTATCCGCACGCCCCCGGT
>QIKS01000285.1 GCA_003233025.1 Hellea balneolensis
TTGTAGATGTTTATTCACCATCGATTTGGGCGGGTTGGTATCGGGGCGGTTATGGCCAGTATGAAGACGGAGTGGCGCTGGCACGCAAAGACTTTCCTGCTTTTTTGCACATGGAATACGGCGGCTCTTCCCATAGAGGTCGGCATGTAGAGAACCCGTTCGGCGCTGCTGGCGTCTCTGCTGCGGCACTAGGCGGCGGTGTTGCCGAAACCATCAATCAGACGGGGATTGTCAGCGTCGCCCGCGCACATGTCTGGGACGAGACCTATATCGTCGATCTGTTTGACTGGCACTTGCGTTTATCCGAGACAGACCCTCTTTTTGCGGGCAATGCTCAATGGGCGTTCAAGGACTTCGGAACGCCGATCAGGCCGGAAAACCCGATCCCCTTCGTCAATCAAAAAGGGTTGGTTGACCGCGCAGGTAAACCAAAGGACGCCTATTATGTTTTTAAAAGCTATTGGAGCGACGAGCCGAGTTGTTATATCGAATCGGAAAGCTGGACCTTGCGTAATGGCGCGGCGGATGAAGAAAAAACAATCTCTGTTTTTTGCAATACGGCGCGCGCGACACTTAGCCTAAACGGCACCTCCCTTGGTGACAAAGAGCGCGACATTACCAAATTTCCGGCATCCGGGCTAACATGGCCTGTCATCTTCAGTGAGGGTACTAATCATCTCAGCGTCGAAGGCTTTGATAATAAAGGCAAAACTGTTGCAGCCCATGCTATCGATATAGAATATGTGGCACAAAAGCCCGGCGCTCTGTCAGATATTATTTTGAGCTATAAACCCGCCAGAAACGAAGACGGAAACGGGGACGGTGCCTTACTTATCACTGCCGAGGCGGTTGACGATAAGGGGCTTCGCTGCACATCTTGTCAGCAACGGGTATATTTCACCCACAGCGGCGGCGGCACTCTTGCCCAAAACCTCGGCATACCTACGGGAAGCAAAAAGGTCGAGCTTGCAAACGGCATCGCCGCGATCCGCTTTAAACCGGACGGGGTGGAGGCCGCCATTATTGGTGTTCAATCTCCGGAGCATAGAGGAACCTACCTCACCATTCCGGCAGACGCAAAATGATACCGCAGAATGTTGAACGAAGAATATGCAACCATGCTCGCGCTATTCGGTGCGAGAGCTCAATAGAGGGAGGGGGCATACTAAACACAGAGAAATTGGGCAAGCTCATTACGGGCCTACAAAGTAAATTGGTCTGACCCAATTAAGGCGTAAATGAATTTGCGGGGAAATTATTGTTGATCCGGGTCAATGATGATCGCCCTAAAGTCGTTGGTATTTGTGCGAGTAGGCCCCGTTATCACCAGATCTCCCAATTTATCAAAAAACGTATAGCAATCATTCTCCGACAGATAGGCTCTAGGATCATGACCCAATTTTCTTGCGCGGGTTAATGTGTCGGGGGTAATAATCGCGCCAGCATTATTTTCTGTCCCGTCTATGCCGTCCGTATCGCAGGCAATAGCTGAGATATTAGGCGCGCCATCAAGACCGATTGCCAATCCCAAAAGGTATTCCAGATTACGCCCACCTCGCCCGGATTTATTTTTTACCGTGACGGTCGTTTCACCGCCGGAGATAATGACCCGCCTTTCATTGTTCGCCGACAACCTCCGGGCAAGTGCGGCATGTTCGGCGCCAAGGTGGCGCGATTCTGCCTGCAAATCATCACCTAGATCGGTGACGTTGTAGCCCCACCCAGCCGCAAGATTTGCCGCAGCATTCAGGGCATCACGCGCCTTGGCAATGATCCGCACTTCGTTACCCGCAAGCTCCAAAACATCGGGGCCGGGCGTTTCGTTATCAGGGTTGTTTAGGGCTGTGATGACAGCCGCGTTCGCCTCAATTTGATAACGTTTAAGGACTTTTCTCGCTTGCTCAAGGGTGGTGTGGTCGGCAATTGTCGGGCCTGACCCGACAAAGGACGGGTCGTCTCCGGGGACATCCGAAATTAGAAAAGTACTTACTTTCGCTGGGCTAGCGGCCAAGGCAAGCCGCCCACCCTTAATCAATGAAAGGTGTTTTCGAACGCAATTTATTTCTAAAATCGTGGCCCCGGATGCCAAGAGCTGCTTGGTAGTTTTTTGTTTGTCAACAAGGGTGATACCCGGCACTGGCAGGGTCAAAAGGGCTGAGGCACCACCACTGATCAACATCAGAAGATGGTCATTACGTCCAAGGTCGTGGGCTAGTTTAAGCGCACGTATCGCAGCCTTTTCGCCTGCACTATCTGGCACCGGATGGCTGGCTTCAATCACCTCAATTGACCGGGGAATGGCGCCCGGATTCACGCCGTGACCGTATCTGGTCACAACCAGCCCCGATACATCGCCCTTGATACGCGTGCAGGCAATTTGGGTCATCGCCGCAGCGCCCTTGCCCGCGCCGATAATCAGTGTCTTGCCGGTTTTACTGTGAGGCAATCTCTTCGGCATCGCAACATTCGCGGAAACGGCCTCGGTCGCCGCATCAAAGAGGCTGCGTAAAGCAAGCCTGGTTTTTGAATATTCATTTGTCATTGGTTCCAAATGTCCAATCTCTATTCTATCAAGACACCATATTAGACAAACCAATTTGGTTGCAATTTAATAGAGCATCCGCTTTAGTCGATCAAGCCCAATAACCGGGGCAGACCTTCGCTTAAAATAGGGAATGCAGTTACCAAACCCAGGACAACAAACATAGCGAAATACATGGGGATGAGCGGGCGAATAATAGCGGCTATTGATGTTTTGCCAATACTGCAACCGACAAATAAAACGCTGCCAACAGGAGGGGTGCATAAGCCAACACACAAGTTTAAAATCATCATGATGCCGAAATGTAGAGGGGATATGCCCATTAAAACGACGATGGGTAGAAAAATCGGCGTAAAGATCAGGACTGCCGGGGTCATTGGGAAAAGACAGCGCATTCACTCATGGTCGGCGCAGTCTTGCATGTTCTTTACGCCGAGAAAGACAAGACGCTTTCCGTCCTTATCCGTTCCATATATGGCGTGAATATCATCTTTTTGCCAATCTCTCAGCTTAACCTTTGTCCCGGCAAACTTACCGGGTGTGATTTTGAAATCCTCACAATAGGCAATAACCCGCTCAGGGCGCGGGAAGGTGTGAGCGTTCAACTATGCGGATAATCTCTAGTTTCTCTGGCGTTGGAAGTCACGGCACTGACAGGGGCACCTGGCCACAAACTACCCTCGTGAGAATGTGTAACCGGATATTGGACACTGCATCGTCATAGCAAATACTATCCAATAAAGCTTGTTTCCTAACAGGTCGCAATCAAAGATTTCAGTACTTCTATACTATGATTGCTGTCCGTCGATGCCTGAAAATATATCCGGCATTTTAGCAAGGGGCATGATTGCACCTGGATATTGTATAACATGACTGGCTAGATGGTTTCCCGCCTGCGTTGCTTCACGGGTCGTATGCCCTAAGCATTTCATAGCAATAAAAGCTGCGTTGAAGCTATCGCCAGCACCGGTTGTATCTACCGGCTGCTCGCAAACTGTAACTGGTACGCGTTTAGCAGTTTTTCCTTGTTCATAGATGATAGCGCCACGAGAACCGCATTTTAATATGACCGTATCTGCGCCTAATTTGTGCCAATTTTGCGCATGTTCCGCGCCTGATTTTTGGCCATAGAGAAGATTTTCGTCGTCTATGGTGGCCAGTATAAGTGTAGCATGTGGTGCGAACTTTGCTATGGCGCTTCGAGCCGCCTCATGGCTGGGCCACC
>QIKS01000272.1 GCA_003233025.1 Hellea balneolensis
CTTGGGACTGGCCGCTCCCTATGATAAGGATAATACATTGTGAACGACGACACCTCATCCCCCCCTGACACCACCGCCCATCGCGTCTCTTTCTTTGCCAAATTATTTGGCGGCTCTAAAAACACCAACCATGTTGCGCGACAAACCTTGCTCAGTGCGGCGGAAAATTTCCATGATCTTAAAGTAGAGAACGTTATGGTGCCGCGTATGGATATTATTGCGGTCGAAAACAATGTTGGCCTCAAGCAATTGGCCGCCTTGTTTATAGAAGCCGGACATTCGCGCCTGCCTGTCTATAAAGGTACATTAGACGACCCTGTTGGCATGGTGCATGTCAAAGACGTCCTGCCTTATCTGACCTTTGATGCGCGTGGCCGCACAACCAAAACTTATCCGAACAAAAAAATCGTCGCTAAAATCCTGCGCACAGTTTTGTTTGCCCCCCCCTCCATGAGCGCAGAAGACCTGTTGCGCAAAATGCAGGCCGGGCGACGGCATATGGCCATTGTCGTGGATGAATACGGCGGCACGGACGGGCTGGTGACGTTGGAAGATTTAATTGAACCGATTGTCGGCGATATTGAAGATGAACACGACACGGCCGAACCAGAGATTAAAACCCTGAAAGACCGGGCGGGCAATGCTTATTGGGAAGCCGATGCCAGGGCCAGTATCGAAGATTTCGAAGAAAAATTTGGTCGCGACATTGCCACGCCGGAAGAAGATGATGAGGTGGATACTTTGGGCGGGGTTGTTGTCTCCCTTGCAGGACGCGTGCCTGAGCGCGGCGAAATTATTCGCCATCCCTACGGCGTTGAATTTGAAATCCTGGACGCCGAACCACGCCGGATTAAACGCTTGCGCATCCGCCAATCAGAAAAACCCGATGAAAACAAATCTGCCGGCGCGGCCTAGGTGGGACGCTCCGCTCTCTTTCGTTTGAGCGCGGTCATGGGTCTGCGCGGATTTGCGATAAGTTTCTTATGGGGCGCGATTGCCGTTCTTGGCCATGCGCCGCTTTATCTGTGGCCGGTGACGATTATCGCTTTGGCCGGGCTGTTGCTCAAGCTGGACAATGCACGGATGGTGAGTAAAAGCCGTTGGGCAGGCTTTGGTACAGGTTTCGCTTTTGGGACAGGGTATTTTCTGTTTGGGCTTTACTGGATCGGTTCCGCCTTTATTGCCCGCGGCCCGGAATTTATCCCCGTCATGCCTGTGGCGATTTTGGCTCTCGCTGCCGGTCTGGCTGTGTTTTGGGCCTTGGCGGGCGCAATTTATGTAAAACTGAGCCGCCAAATCGCCGAAGATAAAGTGCTGACCCGCGCTATGATTTTTGCCAGTGTTTTTTTCATCGCCGAATATTTACGCGGTCATGTGTTTACCGGATTTCCCTGGAACCTGCCCGGATATATTTTTCCCGCTGGGAAACCTATATCGCAATTTGCCGCCGTCATTGGCATTTACGGATTAACGATGCTTGTCTTTTACCTTGCTGCCGTGCTGGCTCTGGCCGCGCAGCGCAGGTATAAACCTTTGCTGGCAGGCATATTTGTCTTGGCGGGCATATTCATTTTTGGCAGTTTCCGGCTGGGGGCTGCGCAAATAGACTATGTGCCGGAGGTTAATCTGCGCATTGTCCATGCCAATATTCCCCAGCGCGATAAATTTGACCCTGAGAATTACGCGCCGATTATCGGTCATTATCTGCGCTTGTCTTTTAGCGAGGGCGTTGAAAATGTCAGCCATATCATCTGGCCAGAAGGTGTTTTCCCAATTTTAATGTTTGAAAACCCGGAGCTGATGCAAGCTTTAGAGCAATGGTTTCGCACAGCCCCCCGAGGGAACAAACAACAGCCGCCCATTTTTATCGCCCAGTCTGCGCGCTCAGAAATTGTTTCAAACCCAAATCAACCCACCTATTATAACGCGGCAGCGGCGGTGACATTTAGTGACAATGCCGCGCCGCTCATCAGTTCATTTTATGACAAGCAAAAACTGGTGCCGTTCGGCGAATTTATTCCCGGCGGGCGTCTGGTAGACAAGCTTGGTATTGAAAGCCTGTCCAGCGCTTTTGCTTCCATGAGCCCTGGCAGGTCCGGCTTCGTACCGGCCCTGCCCGGCCTGCCGCCCGTCAGCATACAGATTTGTTATGAAATTATTTTTCCAGGCTTTACCCCGACAAAAATTGACAATGGTGAACGGCCCCAATGGATACTTAATCTGTCCAATGATAGTTGGTACGGAAATTCCGCCGGGCCAAGACAACATATCAACCAAGTACGTTACCGCGCCATTGAAGAAGGGCTGCCGGTCATCCGCGCAACCTCCGGGGGAATTTCAGGACTGGTTGACCCCTATGGCCGTCAATTATCTCGATTAAATATTGGTGAGGATGGGGTTTTGGACACAGCTCTCCCTAGACCTTTGCAAAAAACACTCTATAATGAATATGTTAACCCTATATTGTTGTTGCTAAATGCTTTCATATTTATAGGGTGCTTCGTAAGGTTAAAGCGGGCGCGCTAGCTGCATATAGAGCGCTTTGCAAACATGTGAATAGAATTGCTATGTGGGGACATAGCAATATTAACTTAAAGGGATGTGTTATGGAGACGCGATCATTTCACGCACCACGTTCACCAAATCCGGTGGACATTCATGTAGGGACAAGGGTGCGCCTACGCAGACAAATATTGAAAATGTCACAAGAAAAACTGGGCGATCAGTTGGGCGTGACATTTCAACAAGTACAAAAATACGAAAGAGGCACCAACCGTGTTGGTGCCAGCCGTCTTTGGAGAATGGCGCAGGTTATGGATGTTCCCGTCAGCTTTTTTTACGATGGGTTGGGCGAAGAAATGCCGGCGGCAGAATTTGCTGAGGGCGACCAGACACCAATTATTTATGATTTTATCAATTCAACGGACGGCGTGGCATTAGCCATGGCTGTCTCGAAAATCAAAAACAAAGCTGTAAGACGGCAGATTTTAGAACTGGCCCGTGCTATGGCTAAAGATCAGGACGACTAAGCTGGTTTTATACGTTAAATATGCCCTGCAAGCCTCGGCTTGCGGGGTTTTTTATTGGAGTTTAAGTGGCGACGGACACACCCCATAAACAAAGAAACCCGGAGCGGCGACGGTTATGGGGCCGGGCGCAAGGCCGTCCCTTGAGCGCCCATCAAGCCCGGTTGGTCAAGACACTTTTACCCAAATTGGCAATTTCCCTAACGCCCGAGCGCCTCATGGCAGGTTTGGAACATTACGGCGCGCTGAGCTTGGAGATCGGGTTTGGCGGGGCGGAGCATTTGCTGCACCAGGCGCGCGAAAATCCGGGGCACGGCTTTATCGGCGCCGAACCTTTCTTAAACGGCGTGGCAAAGGCACTGGCCGGTATTGACAAAGACAACCTTGAAAACCTGCGCTTGCACCACGGTGATGTTCGCCAGGTGTTGGATATCTTGCCCGCTGCCAGCTTGCAAAATATCTATATTCTCTACCCCGATCCCTGGCCCAAACCGAGGCATTTCAAACGGCGGCTGATCAGAGGGGAATTTATCAAAAGCCTGCATAAAGCGCTCAAGCCGGGCGGCAATCTGTATTTTGCCAGCGACATTCCCTCCTATGTCGATTGGACTTTGAGCAGAGTTCTGGCGCACACAGGTTTTAACTGGGCAGCCAACAGCGCCAATGACTGGCTCACGCCCTACCCCAATTGGCCCAGCACCCGCTATGAAGCCAAAGCCTT
>QIKS01000232.1 GCA_003233025.1 Hellea balneolensis
AGGCATCACCTTAAATAAAGTCGGCTTTATGAGCCACGCCAAATCCAATACCCATATGCATGTGCTGATTTTGCTCATCACATTGAGCCTTGTCAGGCTTGCGGTTTTGATCGCCTCCCCGATCAATTTGCACGGCGATGAAGCGCAATATTGGGCCTGGTCGCGGGATCTGGATTGGGGCTATTTCTCGAAACCGCCGATGATCGCCTGGGTTATTGCCCTGACCACCGCTTTCTTTGGCCACGCGGAATGGGCCGTGCGCCTGTCTTCCGTGCTGATCCATCCCTTAACCGCATATATTTTGTTTCGAACGGGGCGCTTTCTTTATGACAGTCGCACCGGGTTTTGGGCGGCGGTTTTATATTTTCTTATGCCCGCCGTCTGGCTGTCCTCTGGCATTGTTAGCACAGATGTTCCCTTATTGCTGTTTTGGACGGCGGCCCTCTATGCGTGGGCAAGGCACCGCGAAACGGCCAATTTAAAGGGGGCGGTCATTTTGGGCGTCGCCATGTTTTTCCTGCCTGCATTGCTGGCCTGTTTGATCATTGATCGCAAAAGCCGCCGGGCTTTGCTGTCAAAATCCGGCCTTGTTGTGGCGGGCATTGCCGGGCTTGTCTTATTGCCAAACCTTATTTGGAACATGGCAAATGATTTTGCCACCCTCAGCCACACCGCCGCCAATACAAACCTTAAGGGCGGCGTGCCTTTCCACCCCCTAAAGCTGGCGGAATTTTGGCTCAGCCAATTTGGCGTGTTTGGACCTTTGACACTGCCCCTGCTCGGCCTTGCGCTTTGGGCTGGCCTTAAGGGCAGGTTGGGGCGGCGCGCGCGCCTGCTCTGCTTGTTTGTCCTGTGTCCACTCATCATTATCTCCGTGCAAGCCTTGCTCAGCCGGGCCAATGCCAATTGGGCGGTCACCGCCTATATGGCTGGCGCTTTGCTCACGGCCCGCTTCATTGTCAGCAAGACCACGCCGAAAATCGCCAATTTTGCCAAAGCCGCAACCGGGGTCAATATCATGATCGGTGTATTTTTAATCACCGCCGCCCTTATCCCGACCTTTGCTGATCGGCTCGGCGCGGCCAATGCTTTTAAGCGCGTGCGTGGCTGGCCGCAAACGCAGCAGGCAATCACCGACCTGGTTCACACCGGTCATGAGGGGGAAAGATTTACGGCTATAGCCACAGACAACCGCCTGGCTTTTTACGATCTTGTTTATTACGGGCTTGAAGAGAGTGCGGGGCTAAAATTATATATGTGGCGCCACAGCGCCCGTGTCCACAATCACGCCGAAGCTACGGCCTCCCTGCAGGCCAGCCAAAGCACAGACGGGCCCATCCTGATCATCAATACTTACGAAGATTATAAAGACGAGTTAGCTGAGGATTTTCAAACCCTGGCCACCCTCCCTCCGGTCGTTATTGATCTCGGCGGCGGCAAAACCCGGTATTTATATATGTGGGCCGGATATGGCTATACACCGACGAAAAAGGCGGAACGTTAAGTTCTTATCCGCCCCATATGGCCTTAAGACGCGCATCGCGGCGACAGCCGGTGCGGTAGCGGTTATAGTGCCCTGGGTTTTTCTTGTAATAGTCCTGATGATATTCTTCAGCCCGGTAAAAAACGCCGGCTTGCAGAACCGGAGTGACAACCGGGTTTGTTAGGCGGTTTGAGTTTTGTAATTCTTGTTTGGAGGCTTTGGCTTGGTCAAATTGTTCCTCGGTGGCGAAAATCGCGGTTCTGTAGGAATTGCCTCTGTCACAGAACTGGCCGCCGCCGTCGGTCGGGTCAACACTTGTCCAAAAATGCTCAAGCAATTGCTCATAGCTAAGTTGAGTTGGATCATAGATGATTTTTGCCACCTCATAATGGCCGGTGGTTTCACGCACAACCTCCTGATAGGTCGGGTTTTTTTTGTGACCGCCGCCATAGCCGGAAATCGCTTCAATCACGCCGGGCAGTTTCTCAAAATCAGCCTCAACACACCAAAAGCAGCCGCCAGCAAAGACGGCTTCTGCGGTTTGTCCAGAAGAAATTGTTGACGGTTCAGCCTGTTGGTTCTGGCCGTTTTGTGTTTGGCCTGTGGCACTATTACAACTCGCCGCTGTCAAGAAGAGAACGGGAATAAGGGTTTTGTATAATTTTTTCATACCCCCCCATAGGCCATATGCGCTGACACGTCCAAACACAAAATTGCGAGGGTTTGTGATGTAAATTTTAACGCTGCTTTGCTAATTAAGGGATGTCATGACGACGCGGTGGATTTATATATATATCTGCCGTCCGGGTCAAGGCGGCGCACCATAGCGCCTCTTTTGACAAGGCATTGCAAATGGGCAATGCTTTCCCCCACAGCCATCAGGCGGTTGCCGTCATTAATCGGGCGACGAAACAAAACCGAATACACCTGGCAAGCCATTTTCTCCTCGAGACAAAAATCATATAGCCGCTGTAAGGCGCGCTCATGGTGGCTGATCAGTTTTTCCAGCCGCCGGTGGGCGCCGCTAAAGGGAATGCCGTGAGCGGGACAAATCAATGTTGTCTCCGGCAGAGCACCCAAAAGCTTGTGACAGGAAGCAATCCAGTCTTCAAGCGGGTTGGCTTCTGGTTCCGTTGGCCAGACGCTAACATTGGAGGAAATATTGGGCAAAATCTGGTCGCCGCTGATACACAAATCCAGCTCTGGGCACCACAAACATGCATGTTCAGGCGAATGGCCGGAGCCAACAATTATTTCCCACTGCCGCCCATTTAGGATCAAAGTTTCGCCGTCCTGGAGCCGCTCATAGCCGTGAGGCATGGGGGATATAGCTTTGCCAAACCCGCCAAAGCGCGATTTATAAAGCTCGATTTGCTCTGCGTCCAACCCGGCGCGCTTGTAAAATTCGATCCCGGCCTGGGGCGCGGGCGTGCCCGTATCCGCCGCCATTAAGCGACACAAAAAATATTCCGCCCGCGTCATCAAGAGCGGGGCGTCAAACCGCCGACATATCCAGCCCGCCAACCCGGTATGGTCGGGATGGAGATGGGTGCAAATCACCCGCGTCACCGGCGCCCCGCCCATCTGGTTTTCAAATACGCTTCGCCAAATGGCTTTGCTGGACTTGTCGCCAATCCCCGTATCGACAACCACCCAGCCGTCGCCGTCTTTGAGGAAATACAGATTAATATGGTCAAGGCCTTTTAGGGGCAAGGCCATACGCAGCCAATAAATGCCGGGCGCAATTTCGCGCACCGCGCCTGCTTTGGGTGGCTCCTCGACAATAAATTTCAAAGATGGGCGCGGCGGCGCAGCAGGGCTATTCACGGCTTAGGCCCGGCAATGCCGGCGCGCATTTGCGCGACAAATGCTTGTGCAATCTCCTCGCCCGACAAGCGCCCGCCGGGTTCAAACCACAGATTGAGCCAGTTTAAAGCTCCCATAAAAAAGAAAACCGTTACCTTCGGATCAGCCTTGGCAATCGAGCCGTCTTTCATGCCGGCTATGACAATTCGCGTTACGGCCCGTTCAATCTTACCGCGCCGCATAAGAACGGTTTTCTTGAAATCCCCCTTAAGCCCGCCGATATCTGCCAATAAAGCCAGGCCGTCACGGGTCAGTAATTTAACAAATTCCTCGTAAAGGTTTTCAAGTTTTTCCAGCCCCGTCCCCTTATTACCGCGCACCGCTTTCACAGATATATCCATCGCGTCATAAACCATGATGTGGCAGTTATAGAGTATTTCCTCCTTGGATTTTACATAATAATAAAGCGCCGCCTTGGACAGGCCGAGCGAACGGGCGATCTCCACCATAGACGTATTATGATAGCCTTGCTTGCGAAACGCTGCCCCGGCGGCAAATATCACCGCCCGACGCTTGGCGGCATATTGCCGCTCACGATCAAAGGGCGGCGGGGTGGATTTGGACGCAGGTGTTTTCATAACCTTAAAAGTAACTCTTTCGACTTCAAAGTCAAGTTTCTTGGGGAAAACCGATAAGATCAGAGCCGAGTTTTAACCGTCAACAAGCCCACGGCCTAGCCGCCGATAAATTCCCGGGCCAAAATTTGGGCGCGCTTTGGGTCGGTGTCGAGGGCCGCTAAAATTTCTACCATGCGGGTGCGTATATCCCGTTCAACGGCATT
>QIKS01000202.1 GCA_003233025.1 Hellea balneolensis
GAAAAACAGTGTTTAATTGAGGCTCGTCTCCAGATGTAAAGAAGTCATACCGCACTCCGGCAACAAGTTGTAAGCTGTTATTAATTTGCCATTCATCTTGTATGTAAAGCGAGTGGTTATTGCGAGAAAATGTAGCCGCGGCATCATTAATATCGCCGGTAAAAGACCCATTTTGACGAATTAGTCGTGGTGTACCTGCCTCTAATGCAGCTACATCATTGAAGAAAAGCGTACCGGTCGCATTAATAACAAAAAGATTAAAAACGTCTAATGCGTCAAGCTCATAACCTGCTGTAATCGTGTGATCGCCTTTTACATACGTTCCTGCGATTTTCAGCTGATCCACACGTGTATCGAGTTGGTTGGCACTCCGGAAAACGCCGGGGCCAGACGCAAAATTTTGACCGAAAAATTCATTGCCAAAAGGTCCAATGGCAACGCGGGGTATAGGGTTAGCTGATTGTTGCTCCCCTCCGCCAAGCGGGTCTTGAATATCGCCAACATTAATCCGCGAAGCTCTGATTTCCGTCGAAAAATTATCGGTCCAATTCGAGAATAAACGCACAGAATAACTTTCAGAATCAGACCCTACGGTGAAAAAGTTATCAGCAAAGGTAAACCGGCCACGACCACTGCCGAGGTCATCATCTGTTAGCGACGATTCCTCCAGCTTCGCAAATGTACCTTCCAACCGGTGATCATCATTTATATTCCAGTCCAGACGGCCAAAGAAACGGCGGCTGGTCCTAGGTAGAGTTGTGATTTGCCCGCCCACATCACGGCCAAAAATACTTTGAAGGGCTGCGGCAGTACGGTCAGCTTCATCTTGGGAAAACGCAGTGGTTGGATTTGCAAAACCAGCTCCTATACCCTCACTTTGAATGCCGCCGGAATCTGTTTCTTCATAAGCCCCGTAGAAAAATAATTTGTCTTTGATAATAGGGCCGCCAATTTCTGCACCCCAATTATAATTGTCGAAATCAGCTTCGATTGTATTGCCTTCGATTGTACTACCCGTTAGGCCATCACCTGTGTAAAGCCCATAAAACGACCCATGGAATTCATTCGTACCAGACTTCGTTGTTGTGTTAATAGCGCAACCCGTGAATTGGCCATATTGAACATCAATAGGCGAAAACTCCACTGCTGTCGCAGCAACGGCGTCAAACGGAACCGGGAATGTATTTCGGGCAGACGTACCAGATGAATTCAGTCCAAAAGCATCGCCGGAACGAATACCGTCAATCGTAAACGCGTTACCACGGGAGTTGCCGCCCAGGCAATTAACCTGGAAGCCCCTGCCGCCTGCGCCGCGCCCAATATTTACACGTGGGTCTATTCTGATGATATCTCTGATTTGGCGGCTCACGGATGGAAGCGCTTCGATCGTTGCAAGGTTGAATGAAGAACTTGGCCCTACTGCCAATTCTACAACATTTAACCGGGTCGCCGTTACAATAACTTCATCTACGCCTTCCTGGATCTCTTGAAGCGCAAAGTTGAGGTCAGTGGAACCTGACAAGCCAAGCGAAATATCTGTGACGGCCGTATCTTGAAACCGGTCAGAATCGACACGCACTGTGTAAGGGCCGCCAACGGTTAGACCGCGCGCACTAAAGCCACCATTGGAGCTCGTACTTACAGTCCGTGAGGCGCCTGTTCGCGTATCTGTAATCGTGACAGATTCTCCAACGGCAGGCGTGCCGTCAGGCGCTGTGACAACACCCCTAACAGATGATGTAATTTGCTGCGCCATAGCTGGCGTGCTGAGCATTAATGGGCTAATTATCATAGCTGCACTTAGTAAAAGTGCTGATTTGGTCATTTTGTTCATTGAGAACCCCTCCTTAAAAACCGTAAAAAACAATGTATACGCTGCAAACCAATGTCACCTAATACATTGCTTGTCGCGTCTCCACGAACAGCATGACAGATTTGTGATCGCTTGGAAATCTTTTTATATATCTCTTGTCCATTAACAGTGTAGTGTGGCATTTATATCATGTTTTAGGGGAATATATGCCTACATTCACCCGGCGCAGCGCCGTCTTTTTGGGGTTATCACTGGCCAGCCTGCCGGCTTTTGCCAAAATACAACAGCCAAGTGATTCGCCCGTTCGTTTCAACCACGGTATTGCCAGCGGCGATCCAACTGCGCGGCAAGTCATTTTATGGACGCGCATCAGCACAGACCAAACCGGCCCGCTTTCTGTGCGCTGGGAAATGTCTCAGAGCGCGGATTTCGCAAAGATAAAGCGAAAAGGTCATTTCGTCACAGATGCAAGCCGGGATTTTACCGTCAAGATCGATGCCAAACGGCTTAAGTCCGGCACGGATTATTATTACCGCTTTAAGGTGGGGGGTGTGATTTCCCCTATCGGCCACACAAAAACCTTGCCCAAAGGACATATAGACCAAGCCCGCTTTGCCGTTGTTTCTTGTTCCAATCTTCCCTTTGGCTATTTCAATGTCTACGATCACATTGCCGCCAACCCCGAATTTGACGCAGTCATCCATCTCGGTGATTATTTTTATGAATATGGCCACCAAGGTTATGGCGGCAGAACCGGTGCCAGACTTGGCCGTCAACACAATCCAGCTCACGAAACCCTGAGCTTAGCCGATTACCGCACCCGTCATGCCCAATATAAAGCCGATAGCGCCTCCCAGGCCTTGCACGCAGCCCATCCGCTGATCTGTGTTTGGGATGACCACGAGACAGCGAATGATTCGTGGAAAGCCGGCGCCCAGAACCACGGCCCAGACGAAGGTTCATGGGATGACAGGCGCACCGCCGCCCTGAAGGCCTATTATGAATGGATGCCCGTGCGCGACCCAAAGCGCGGCGCGGCGCGAGAGGCATTGTTTCGCAAGTATTCTTACGGGAATTTGCTGACCATTGCCGCCATTGAAACCCGCTTGACCGCCCGCACCCAACCCCTTCGATATAGCGATCATGCGCAAAATTTAAGAACGCGCGACGGGATTGGTAAATTCGTCAAAGATATCTTATGGGACGAGCAACGTGAACTGTTAGGCCCGGCGCAAAAATCATATATTGCAGCCACCTTAAAATCGTCCAAGCGTAAACAACAAGCCTGGCGTCTCATTGCCAATCAAACAATCATGGCCCGCGTCGCCAGCCCGGATATCAGTGATTATAAAGACGCGGATTTTGTCACGGAAATTGCCAAAATATTCCCGGCCATCAGAGGGCTTATCGCCCTCTCGCCTCTGGGCCTACCGCGTAATCTCGATGCATGGGACGGCTACCCTGCGGCCCGCGAGCGGTTTTATACGATGGCGCAAGAAAACGGCGTCAATGATTTGCTGGTGCTGACCGGCGACACCCATGAAAGCTGGGCCAATGTTTTGACGACCAAAGCAGGCGTAAATATGGGGATCGAGCTGGGCACACCCGCCGTCACATCCCCCGGTGCAGGCGCCTATTTCGCCGATGAAGGCCCGGAGCTTTCCCGTCGTCTCAAAGCCAAAAACCAGGACATCCTCTATCATGATCTCAGCCATAAAGGCTATCTGGACTTGCAGCTTACCCCGCAAGCAGGCCGGGTTGATTTTGTTGGCGTATCAACGGTTTTAAAACCGGAATATGAAGCGCAAATCCGCAAAAGTTTCAAACTTGTTAAAACGGATACCACCATCAATTTGCAAGAGCTTTAACATGCGCCAACATCCGACCCGCGCCAACGGCAAATATTCAAA
>QIKS01000222.1 GCA_003233025.1 Hellea balneolensis
GGTCAATATTAGCAGGCTCCCAAGAACGCCAACTTAAGCCCAGTTCTTGTAAAATACCGTCATTAAACGCCGCAATATTGGCAGATTCCCAGTGACCCGTTTCATTGCCCTCGCTCGCTCCCATTAAGCTTTCGGGCAGAGCGTAGCCGGCGATATTGAGTGCCCGGGTCAGCGCAGATGTTCCACTGCGGTGCATCCCTAATACCAAAACGGCAGTTCTTTTTGTATTTTTTGCCATAAATGCTGTGCCCGAAAAGTTCAAACTGTGGCTTATAAGATCAGGGTTTTTTATGCAAGAAATATGTAGACACACTCACAAGTCAAACTAAGGTCGGAAAATCTTCCAAGTGGAAACGAAAAGACAAATTTATGCAGTTTGAACATTTAACCTTGTCCGGCATTATCCTGATCACGCCTAAGCGCTTTAAAGACAGCCGCGGCTTTTTCATGGAAACTTTCCGTCAGGATTTATTCGAACACGCCACCGGCCAACCCACGCCCTTTGTCCAAGACAACCATTCATATTCCGCCGCCCCCCATACGGTGCGCGGCTTACATTACCAAAGCCCGCCCCACGCCCAGGGTAAATTGGTGCGCTGCGTGCGCGGCGCTATTCTTGATATTGCCGTCGACATGCGCACAAACTCGCCGACTTACGGCCAGCATGTCAAAGCCGAGCTGAGCGCCGAAAACGCCGCGCAATTGTGGATACCGCCGGGATTTTTACACGGCTTCATCACCAAATTTGCGGATACGGAAGTCGCTTATAAATGCACCGGATATTATGATAAAGATTGCGACGGCAATATTGTTTGGGACGATCCGGATTTAAATATTAATTGGGGAATTACCAAAGACAAGGTCGTGCTGTCCGCCAAAGACCGGGACGCCCCACGTTTTCGCGATTTTTCAAGTCCGTTTTAGAACAATCTGTGGTAAGGAGTTTCCATGAAAATTTTGATTACAGGCGGCGCAGGTTTTATAGGGTCGAGCCTGGTGCGCACGGCACTGGAGCGTGGGCACACGGTGGTTAACCTTGATTGCCTCACCTACGCCGCCAATTTGCAATCCTTGCGCAACGTCGAAGGCCATAAAAACTACCATTTTGAAAATATTGACATTTGTGACGCAAGCGCTGTGCGTGCCGTCATCTTGAAAACGAAGCCCGATGCCGTCATGCATTTGGCCGCCGAGAGCCATGTTGACCGCTCCATAGAAGGCCCTGGCCAATTCATCCAAACCAATATTGTCGGCACATTTAATCTGCTGCAAGCCGCCCATGCTTACCATGCCAGCCTGAAGGGCGCACAAAAACACGCCTTTCGCTTCCACCATATCTCCACCGATGAAGTCTACGGCGACCTGGCCCCCGACGACCCACCGTTTTGTGAAACCACGCCTTATGATCCCAGCTCCCCCTATTCGGCCTCCAAAGCCGCGTCCGATCATCTGGTGCGGGCTTGGCACAAAACGTACGGCTTGCCCATATTGATCAGCAATTGCTCCAACAATTATGGCCCGTTTCAATTTCCCGAAAAACTGATCCCCGTGGTTATTTTAAAATCTCTGCACGGCGCACAAATCCCCCTCTACGGCACAGGCGATAATGTGCGCGACTGGCTTTATGTCGACGATCATGCGGACGCATTGTTATGTGTTGTTGAAAAAGGAAAGCCCGGAGAGACCTATAATATTGGCGGCAATAATGAGCGCAGCAATCTTGAACTGGTTAAAACCCTATGCAATTTGATGGACGAACGCCAGCCAGGAGAAGCACCGCATCAATCCTTGATAAAATTCGTCGCAGACCGCCCCGGCCATGATCGCCGTTACGCAGTTAACGCGGGTAAAATCAAACGGGATCTGGGTTGGACACCGTCCGTACACGCCGATGAAGGGTTTGCCAAAACCGTGGACTGGTACCGGGCCAATGAAAGCTGGTGGCGGCCTTTGGTCGGGGACGGCTTGCTGGACAAGCGGCTTGGACAGATTAAAGAAGCCCTATAAATGCCGCTTGATCTGCTTATTTTTGGCAGCTCTGGTCAATTGGCCCGCGCCTTAAAAACCAGGCTGGACGGACACAGAGCCGTATTTGTTGACCGGAAAACCTGCGAGCTAAGCCAAAACCCTGCCAAGATTAAAGCCTTTCTCACCGACCAAAAGAAACCAGACGCCATCATCATCGCCGCCGCTTATACCGCCGTTGATACTGCCCAGAGCGACGAAAAAACTGCCTTTGCCGTTAACGCAGACGCGCCGACGGCCATTGCACAATTTTGCGCACAAGCGCACATCCCCCTCGTCCATATTTCAACCGATTATGTTTTTGATGGCACAGCCCATACGCCTTATAAGCCAGACGCCAAAACAAACCCGCTTAATGTTTACGGCGCGTCCAAACTGGCCGGGGAGCGCGGTATTTTGGCCACGGACGCCAATGCTATTATTGTGCGCACATCATGGGTGTTTGACGGTGTTGGCAAAAATTTCTTCACCACCATGCTGAACTTGGCAAAGGTCAAATCCGAGCTGGATATTGTTGACGACCAAAAAGGCCGGCCAACCTATGCTGGCCATTTGGCAGACGGGGTGCTGGCGGCCACAACAATGTTGTGCGAAACACCTGATTATGGTCGTGCCATATTTCACGTAACCGGCGGCGGCACGCCCGTCAGTTGGGCCGGATTTGCCGCTGAAATTTTCAAGCGCTGCGGCGCGCAGTTTCCCCGCCCCCCGGCCATAAACAAAGTGCCGACCTCTCATTATAAAACTGCCGCAACAAGACCCGCTTATAGTGTCCTGGACATACATACATTCGAACAACACTTTGACAGGGCTTTACCAAATTGGACAGACGGGATAGAAGCGGCCCTCAAAACATATAGCGACAGCAAATAAGAGCACAATTTATGGATAGAAAAGGGATCATTCTGGCAGGGGGCAGCGGCACACGCCTGCACCCCTCTACCATATCCGTCTCCAAGCAGCTCATGCCCGTCTATGACAAGCCGATGATTTATTATCCCTTGTCGGTGCTGATGCTGGCGGATATCCGCGAAATTCTCATCATCACCACCCCCCACGACCAAAAAGCATTTCAAAAATTACTGGGCGATGGCAGCGATTGGGGGCTAACCATAAAATATGCCGCCCAACCGAAACCGGAAGGATTGGCCCAAGCCTTGATCATTGCAGAAGATTTCCTGGGCGGCGCGCCGAGCGCGCTGATCCTTGGCGATAATTTATTTTTCGGCCAAAGTTTCAATGAAACAATCCGTAAAGTCCGCCATAGGACAAAAGGCGCATGTGTGTTTGGCTATCATGTCAAAAACCCTGAGAGCTACGGCGTTGTCGGGTTTGATGACCAACAAAAAGCCGTCAGCCTGGTGGAAAAGCCAACAAATCCGGCGTCCAATTATGCGGTTACGGGCTTGTATTTTTATGACAACAGGGCCAGTGAATTTGCCCGCCAAGTCACACCGTCCGAGCGCGGAGAGCTGGAGATTACGGCCTTAAACCAAATGTATCTCGACCGGGATGAGCTTACGGTCGAGCTTTTGGGCGACGGCACTACCTGGCTTGACACCGGCACCCACAAATCCCTGTTGCAAGCCGCGCAATTTGTCAATGTCATTGAAGAGCGACAGGGTCGTAAAATTTGCTGCCCGGAAGCTATTGCCTATGAGCAAGGCTGGATTGACGCCGCCCAATTGGG
>QIKS01000304.1 GCA_003233025.1 Hellea balneolensis
TAGTGCCGGGCTTTATGTTCCGGCTGGCTCCGCGCCTTTGGTCTCGACTTTGATGATGCTGGCTATCCCGGCCAAAATCGCCGGCGTGGCCGAGCGTATTGTTGTGACACCGCCGGACAAAAAGGGACAGGTCGACGACCGTATATTAGCGGCGGCTTATTTGTGCGGTATTGAAGATGTATTTATGGTCGGGGGTGCGCAGGCTATTGCTGCTCTTGCTTATGGTACCCAGAGCATTCCAAAAGTGGCCAAAATATTCGGCCCCGGCAATGCTTATGTGGCCGCGGCGAAGTCCTTGGTCGCGCAAGAACCGGGCGGGCCGGCCATTGATTTACCGGCCGGGCCAAGCGAGGCTATGGTATTTGCCGACGCGGATGCCGACCCCGGTTTTGTCGCCGCAGATTTGTTGTCGCAAGCCGAGCATGACACAATGGCGCAAGTGATTTGTCTGTGTGACAGCCGTGTTTGGTCGGAGAAAATGAACGGTGAACTTGTCAGACAATTGGCGGATTTACCGCGCCGGGATATTGCGGTAGCCTCTCTTGAGAACGGGAAAATTATTGTTGTTGAAGGGGCGGCGCAAATGATCGAAATCGCCAATATTTACGCGCCGGAGCATTTGATAATTCAAACCAAAAACCCTGAGGATATTGCCCGCCAAATCAACAATGCTGGCTCGATTTTCATCGGGCCGTGGTCGCCGGAAGCGGTCGGTGATTATGCCAGTGGCACCAACCACACCCTGCCAACATTTGGTTCAGCTTCTAGTTATAGTGGGTTGATTTTAGAAAGCTTTATGAAATTCATAAGCGTACAAACATTAACCCGTTCCGGTTTGGAACTGCTTGGCCCTTATGTGGAGAAATTAGCGGATATGGAAGGTCTGGAAGCGCACAGGCGTGCTGTGAGCATCCGGCTTGAACGCAAAGGAAATTTGTCATGACAAACTTACAATGGCCAATACGAATTGCCCGCCCTGCAATCGCCGAATTTAGCGCTTACGCAGCGCGGGGCGGCGCGACCGTTGCATTGCACTTGGACGCCAATGAAGCCCCGTGGGCGCCGCCGCCGGTTTTGGGTGCGGATGGTTATAACCGCTATCCTGCGCAACAACCCAAAGCATTGCTGGCGCGGCTGGCGGATTTATATGGGGTGGCTGAACAGCGGCTGATGTTGGGACGGGGCGCGGACGAAGCGATTGAAGTTTTGTTGCGAACATTTTGCGAGGCGGGCCAAGACAGTGTTCTGATTTGTCCACCGACCTTTGGCTATTACGAAACATGTGCGCGCATACAAGGTGCGGGTATTATCGAAGCACCGCTCAATGATGATTTCTCCTATAATGGGGAGCGGATAATGGCGGCGGTACGCGCCGGGCAAGAGGGTCTGAAAATTGTTTTTTTATGTTCGCCGAACAATCCGAGCGGCAATAGTATTGACCTGAAAATTGTTGTGGAGTTATGTCAGGAATTTCCGGAAATATTAATCGTTGTTGATGAGGCATATAATGAATTTTCTGATCAGCCAAGTTTCATAGATTTACAAGATGAATACCAAAACCTGGTGGTATTACGCACCTTGTCCAAGGCCTATGCTTTGGCCGGCGTTCGGGCCGGGGTCGCCATTGCGGATCCGCGTGTAATCGCGCTCATGCTAAAAGTTTTACCGCCTTACCCGATCCCGAGGCCCGTTGAAGACGCGGTGACGTCGGCGCTGTCTCCTTCTGCCATGATGGTGCATGAGGCCCGGCTTACTTTGTGGAAGTCTGAACGGGTGCGTGTGGCGAAAGCTCTTAAAGGCTCGCGGTTTGTGACAAAAATATATCCGTCAGATGCCAATTTTTTGCTGTTGGATATCACCGATGAGCAGGCCTTGATGAAGGGGCTTCGCAAAAGCCAGATCAGGATCAGGCGATACGGGAAGACATTGCCCGGCAAGATACGCATCAGCATTGGCTCGCCAGAGGAAAATGATATTGCTCTGGCCGCCTTTGGTGTGGCTATTGCCAGCCAAACCCCCGACCGCACTGGGGAAGTACACCGTAAAACCAAGGAAACAGATATTGCGGTGCGGGTCAATCTCGACGACCCGTCTATCACAAAAATCGCCACGGGCATTGGGTTTTACGATCATATGCTCGAAGCTTTGGCAAAACATGGGGGGTTTGGGTTGGTGTTGTCGTGCAAGGGAGATTTGCACATTGATGGCCACCACACCATTGAGGATTGTGCGCTGGCCTTGGGCGCGGCGCTGAAACAAGCCCTTGGCAACAAACAAGGCATAGGCCGGTTTGGCGCAGCCATGCTCATTCCTATGGATGAGGCCCAAGCCCAGGTAGCGATTGATTTATCCGGTCGCCCGGCTATGGGCTTTGTCGGGGAATTTCCCACGGAGCGCGTTGGGGATTTTGCTTCTGAGATGTGTCCTCATGTTTTTGAAAGTCTGGCCCAAACTTTGGGCGCAGCTATTCAAATCAATGTCACGGGCGGTGGGCCGCGCACTGGCGCCGGCTTTTAAGCGCGAGGGGGACAGTATTCCTTCGACCAAAGGCGTGCTTTAATGTCTTTGGTTATTGTTGATACCGGATGTGCCAATCTGGCCTCTGTCGGCTTTGCATTTGACCGGCTCGGCGTGCAAAAAACGATAAGCGCTGACCCTGATATTATCCGTGCAGCACAAAGGGTTGTTTTGCCCGGCGTCGGCGCGGCAGCTTACGCCATGGCGAGTTTGCGAGCGCGGGGCTTGGTTGATGTCTTGCAGGCGCTCACCCAGCCCGTGCTTGGTATATGTCTTGGTATGCAGCTTTTGTTTGAAAGTTCCCAAGAAGGAAATGCGCAAGGGCTAGGCTTGATTAAAGGCAAGGTGGGCGAGATGGACACTGGCTCCCTGCCAAGCCCGCATATGGGCTGGAACCAATTGCGCGACCTCGCCGATGATCCGCTTTTGGCGGGCGTGAAGCAGGGGTCTTATGTTTATTTTGTCCACTCCTACGGCGTGCCTGTCAGTGGTAATACGCTGGCGGCTTGCGATTACGGTGGTAAATTTTCAGCCATTGTCAGAAGCGGGAATATTTACGGCTGTCAATTTCACCCTGAACGCTCTGGCAAAACCGGTGCGCAAATTCTTGAAAACTTTCTAAAGGTGCCCGCATGATTTATCCGGCTATTGATCTTATGGACGGCGGCTGTGTGCGCTTGTTTAAAGGCGATTTTAACCAGCGGACGAATTATAGCGCCGACCCGGTGCAAATGGCCAAAGATTTTGCCAAAGCTGGGGCAAAATGGCTGCATGTTGTTGATTTGGATGGTGCGAAAAACGAATACGCAGGGCAATCAGAATTGATCATTAATATCGCACAAAAATCAGGGCTTAACGTGCAAACCGGCGGTGGTATCCGTGAGCTTTCTCAAATCCAAAGGCTTTTGGCAGGAGGCATTGAGCGTGTGGTTATTGGCTCTCTGGCCGTCAGCAATCCCACTATGGTTCGCCGTTGGCTTTCTGAGCTGGGGCCAAAGCGGATTGTGCTGGCGCTGGATGTGACGATTGACGCGCAAGGCGTTCCGTCGCCGACACTGCGCGGGTGGACGCAAACCTCTGATAAAACCCTGTGGGATGTTTTAGACGGCTATTTGTCAGCGGGGCTGCGTCATATTCTTGTCACCGATATTGCCAAAGACGGCGTGCTTGGGGGGGCAAATGTCGGGCTTTATCAGGAGATTATGCGCAAATATCCAAAGCTTGACTTGATTACGTCAGGGGGCGTTGGCAGTCTTGATGATGTGCGCGCGCTTAAACGCCTCAAGCCAGCCGGGATTATTATCGGCAAGGCGCTTTATGAAAACAAATTTACGCTTGCGCAGGCGATACAATGTTAGCCCGACGGATTATACCTTGCCTTGATGTGAGGGACGGTCAGGTGGTCAAAGGTGTCCAATTTCGCAATCACGAAATTGTTGGCGATATCCTGGAGCTGGCCCTGCGCTACCGCGACGAAGGTGCGGACGAATTGGTATTTTATGACATTACGGCCAGTGTTGATGAGCGCACTATTAGTCCGCGGTGGGTCGAGCAGGTTTCCCAGCGGCTCGATATTCCGTTTTGTGTTGCAGGCGGTATCCGTTCTGTGCAGCAGGCACGGGCGCGGCTGGAGGCGGGGGCCGATAAAATTTCGGTCAATTCCCCGGCCCTGATGCGGCCTTCCCTGATTAACGAACTGGTCGATGCCTTTGGCCGCCAATGTATTGTCATCGGGGTTGACAGTTTTTTTGACGGCACGGACTATCTGGTAAAATCCCATACGGGCGACCCGGATAATCCAAGAACAACCGGGCGCAAAACCGCTGAGTGGATTGAGGAAGCTATCCATCGCGGCGGCGGGGAAATTGTCTTGAACTGCATGAATATGGACGGTGTGCGCACGGGTTATGATATTGGGCAGCTCAGTGCCATGCGCAAAATCTGCCCTGTGCCTTTGATTGCATCGGGCGGGGCGGGGACGGCCAGCCATTTTTATGATGTGTTTATGGAGGCCCATGTCGACGGGGCTTTGGCGGCCAGCGTTTTTCATAAAAACGTCCTGAGCATCCCGGACTTGAAAAAAACACTGAAACAGCAAGGAATTGAGATACGGTTATGAAGATAGATTTTGAAAAATCCGGCGGGCTTGTGCCTGCCATCGTGCAAAATGCCGATACATTACAGGTTCTCATGCTTGGCTATATGAATGCGGAGGCGCTAAAAGCCACCCAAGACAGCGGGCTGGTCACATTTTACAGCCGCTCGCGCCAGACCCTTTGGCAAAAGGGCGAGACATCGGGTAATACGCTTTCTTTGGTTGATATAAGCATTGATTGTGACAATGACACATTGCTGGTCAAAGCCCGCCCCGCCGGGCCAACCTGCCATTTGGGCACGGTATCATGTTTTGGCAGTGCTGGTCCTGAGGGTTTGGGTTGGTTGGCCAAGCTGTCGGATATTATCCAAACAAGGGCCACGGCTGACCCCAAGACATCCTATACGGCGCGCTTGTTGCAAGGGCCGTTGACGCGCACGGCGCAAAAAGTTGGCGAGGAGGGCGTCGAGACGGTGATTGCGGCGCTGGTGGCGTCCAAGGAGGAGCTTGTCGGCGAAGCTGCGGATTTGGTTTATCATCTTATGGTGTTGCTGGCGGCGAAAGAGCTAAGTTTAGGCGATGTTGTAGCCGAGCTTGAGGGACGTTACAAAAATTCAGCCTGATTTATTGCGCGAAAGCAGCCATTTAGCGGCGAAAATGCCGATAATGGTGATGGTTATGCCCAGGGCGACAAGGGGCATATAGGTTTTCAAGTTTTGCCCGAAGATTTCGCCGAGCACATGGAAGCTGGTAAAAATCACCGATACATATACCAGACCGGAAAAACTGATGGTCAGCCAATATATATGATAAGGCACTCCGAAAAACCCGGTGGCCAGATAGGCGGGGATACGGGCCATTGGCACGAAGCGAACCGTAAAAAGGGTTTTGATACTATGGCCGACCACGGCTTCTTTCATGCGGATTACTTGTTTCTTCTCGCCAAATTTCTTGGCCCAGTCATGGTGCTTGGCCGCCCAACCCAGCCAGTATTTCCACGAATCGCTAGCAATGAGACCGGCGAGAACGGCGGCGAAAATGGATATCCAATGGTCGGATTGGCTGACCGAAAGGCTCGCCGCACCAATAACCGCACTGTCTTCTTGCACAAATGGTGCGATAAACAGGCCCAAATATAAGAGCCACATGCTGCCTTCTTGCATAAAATCCATAAAATCGTCCTTATTTCTCCATATAATTACTGCCATAAGCCGCAGGAGTTGAAAACCCCGTTGCACAATCTTTTCAGCCATGACATAAGGCGCCTCACAAATCCATTTGATACGAAATTTTGGAAATAAAAATGCAAGTTAAAGAACTCAAATCAGAAGGCCTGGATCGTTCATATGCGATTACGGTCAAAAAAGAAGAATTGGCCAAGAAACTCGAAGCCAAAATCAAGAAAATGCAGCCCGAGGTAAACCTCAAAGGGTTTAGGCCCGGTAAGGTGCCCGCAGG
>QIKS01000105.1 GCA_003233025.1 Hellea balneolensis
CCGGCGGATATGCCCAAAGAAGGGGCGCATTATGATCTGCCCATTGCTTTGGGTCTTATGGCCATTGTCGGGGCATTGCCATCGGACGCCCTTGAAGGGTTTGCCGCTATTGGTGAATTGTCCCTGGACGGCAGCATTGCCAGCGTGCCAGGGGCCTTGCCCGCTGCGGTTTGTGCTAACGGGAAATCTTTGGCTCTGATCTGCCCTAGCGTCAATGGGCCGGAAGCCGCATGGGCGGGCGACATGCAGATTTTAGCACCCGAAAACCTGATCCAATTGCTCAATCATTTTAAGGGCACACAGGTTTTGAGCGCGCCGGAGCGCGGCACATTGCTGGACGAAAAATCATCCCTTGATCTGCGTGATGTCCGGGGTCAGGAAACGGCCAAGCGGGCATTGGAACTGGCGGCGGCTGGCGGGCATAATATGTTGATGGTCGGGCCGCCCGGGTCAGGGAAATCCATGTTGGCGGCGCGCTTGCCGGGCTTGTTGCCGCCTTTGGAAGCCCGCGAACTTTTGGAAGTTTCCATGATACATTCGGTTGCCGGCTTGCTTGAGCGCGGTAAATTAAGCCGCACCCGCCCGTTTCGCAGCCCTCATCACAGCGCGTCTATGGCGGCTATGGTTGGCGGCGGCAGCAAGGCCAAGCCGGGCGAAGCTTCTCTCGCTCATCAGGGGGTTTTGTTCTTGGACGAGTTGCCAGAATTTACCCCACAAGTTTTGGACAGCCTGCGCCAACCTTTGGAGGTCGGCGAAATTAATGTGGCCCGGGTCAATGCCCATGTGTGTTATCCGGCCCGGTTCCAGCTTATCGCCGCCATGAACCCGTGCCGGTGCGGCAGTGCCGGTGCGGACGGTATTGCGTGTAAGCGTGGCCTGCGCTGCGCGGCGGATTATCAGGCCCGGGTTTCAGGCCCGTTCATGGACAGGATCGATATTCAAATCGACGTGCCTGCTGTCACCCCTGCTGATCTGGCCCTGCCGCCCTCCAAAGAGGGCAGCGATCAGGTGGCGGCGCGGGTTTTGGCGGCGCAAATTGTCGCGCGCAAACGTAATGGCGGCTGTGCCAATGCCCATTTAAGCTCTGAACAATTGGATCATGTGGCTGCGCCCGACCGTGACGGGCAGGCTTTAATCCAAAAGGCCGCCGAAACATTGGGCCTTACGGCGCGTGGGTATCACCGCGTGTTGAGGCTGGCCCGGACATTGGCGGATTTGGGTGGTCGTGAGAATATACACCGCCTGCATATCGCCGAAGCCCTGTCGCACCGCCGGGCGCGCAAAGGACAAAGGGAACAGGAAAGCGGGTTTTCCCATACATTTTCCAAAGGGTATTAGGTTCCAAAGGGTATTAGGCAATCGCTCCGGCGTCGGCGCGCAATTGGGCGCGCAGTACGTCAATGGGGGCTAGGGATTTCATCTGGCCTTTACCATGTTCGAAATGCCAAAATGTCCAGCCGTTACAACTGGGGGCATTTTGTACATGGGCGCCCATTTTATGGATGGAGCCACTGGCACCCGGCAAGGCAATACTGCCGTCGGCGCGCACGCTGGCGGTTGTGCGGCCATCGGGGGAATAGAGAACATCGCCAGGATTGAGCAAGCCGCGTTCGATCAGCGTACCAAAAGGAATGCGCGGTTCGGCCCGCTTGGACGGCGTGACTTGCACACCAACCCCGGACCCGGTCTGGATTTTGTCAATGCGGCGCTGGGCATGGATGATGTAATCTTGTTCTTTCTCATAGCCAATGAAATCACGGCCCAATTTTTTGGCCACTGCCCCCGTGGTGCCGGTGCCAAAAAAGGGATCAACAATGATATCGCCGGGATTGGTGGTGGAGAGAATAACCCGGTGTAACAGGCTTTCAGGTTTTTGGGTCGGGTGGGCTTTGCTACCATCAGATTTTTTAAGCCGCTCCCGGCCTGTGCAAATGGGCAATGTCCAGTCGGAGCGCATTTGCACCCCGTCATTCATCATTTTCATGGCGTCATAATTGAATGTCGGTTTGGCATCTTCGGTTTTTGTCGCCCAGATCAAGGTTTCGTGGGCATTGGTAAAGCGGGTGCCGCGAAAATTGGGCATGGGGTTGGTTTTGCGCCAGATAATATCATTTCTGATCCAAAACCCCTGGTCTTGTAAAATACCGCCAACCCGAAAGATATTATGATAACTGCCGATCACCCAAATCGCCCCGTCGGGCTTTAAAATCCGCCGGGCTGCGTTCAGCCAGTCGTGGGTAAACAAATCATAGGCATCCATGCTGTCAAACCTGTCCCAGCTTTCCGTGACACCATTGACCACGGAATTATCAGGCCGGCTTAAATCACCGCCGAGCTGCAAATTATAAGGCGGGTCGGCAAAGACCAGATCAACACTGCTCTCGGGGAGCTTATTCATATGCTCGACACAATCACCCTGGATGATTGTATTGCGGGGGAGTTTTGTCATATTTGCTCTTTAATCCTGTTATGTCCGCGCACGGTGTGCGAATCAGTTGGATTAAAGGTCGGGGCAAAAGATTCACAAAAGTTTAAAATTGCTCATAAGTATATGAAAACCTTATATTTTTAACCTTTTGTTCATCTCCATTAACGCGGTCTTTACCGGGGCGTAGCTGCGGCGGTGCAACGGACAAGGGCCAAGCCTCTCCAAGGCGAGCTTATGGATTTTGGTCGGATAGCCCTTATGGGCGTCGAAACCATAGCCGATAAACCGCTGCGCGGCGCGGTGCATAATCCGGTCGCGCACCGTTTTGGCGATGATAGAGCTGGCCGCGATGGACAGGCTTTTGCTGTCGCCTTTGATGATGGTGTGGGCTGGGACGTTCAGGCGCGGCGCGTGATTGCCGTCGATGAGGGCGGCTTTGGGGGTGGTCGGCAAGTCCGCCACAGCCCGGCCCATAGCGGCCAGTGTGGCGGCCAGAATATTGACGCGGTCAATTTCTTCAGGCTCTGCAATGCCGATACCGACATGGGCGCAATTTATAATCTGTGCGTAGAGATGTTCGCGGGCTTTGGCTGATAATTTCTTGCTGTCATTTAACCCAGGCGGTATTTTGCCCTTATGTAAAATCACCGCAGCGGCAATAACCGGGCCGGCCAATGGCCCCCGTCCCGCTTCATCAACGCCAGCGACAGGGCCTTTGAACTGTGCTTCATAGTGCCAATTTGGCAATTTTTCTTCCATGACTTCCTGTCTTTTGTAAAATTTATACAGCTTGCGTTCAGGGAATTACAGTTAAGGCCTTTTTTTGTGCGGGTTTTATTGATATAGCCTGTTGATCACAGAATAAGGAGTTAAAAATGGGTATTTCTAAATTTGGTATTTATGTGGCCAGTGCCGCCTTTACATTGGTTTTTTGCGCGCCTGCATTGGCACAGACGATTGCAACAGAGGCTGAATGTTTGTCCCAAGACGGCACCGCCATGGATCTAAACGGCGAGCAGCACTGTTTTGTCCCGATCATCCCCGAAGAATTTCAAACGGCAGAATATGCCGGGGAGATTAAAGGTGTCCATAGCTGTGAGAAGGAAAATGTCCGCAAAACACGGATCGGCGATTTTTGTCTGCTGTCTTTGGAAGCTAAAGAAGACGGCGAAATGACGGAAAAACCCGACAGCGAAATGATGAAAGACGACGCCGAAGAAATGGCTGAGGGCAAAACCGAAGACGCTATGGAGAAGAAGCTGCAGAAGTTATGGAAAAAACCGCCACAGACGAATAGTTCCCTTTCTTCCTCCTCACCCCATTTATGGGGGAGGTGGCCCCGAAGGGGTCGGAGGGGGAAGCAAGGCTCAACAAACGCCGTGAGTGCAGATGTTATGACAGCTTGGTGGAAAATGATAAGTTTTTCTTAGTCGAAACCTGCCTCCCCCTCCGCCTTCGCTGTGCTTCGGCACCTCCCCCATAAATGGGGTGAGGAGAAGAAAGGGAAACTATTCGTCTGTGACGATTTCTTCCATAGCTTTTGCGGTTTTTTCCATAGCTTCTTCCATAACTTCTGTGGCTTCTTCCATAGCGTCTTCGGTTTTGCCCTCA
>QIKS01000139.1 GCA_003233025.1 Hellea balneolensis
CCGATTGCTATTTTTAAGCGCCGTTACGGGGAGGATCACTATTTCGTTGCTTTTCAAAAAGCCGGGGAAGCGGAAGCCTGTTTTGAACAAGACCCGCTCGCCGTTTTTAGGATGTTTTTTCGTACAACGCCCAAAGGGGCAAAGCTGTCTTCTGACGGGTTTCATCTGCTCAAACATTTTAAAGCCTATCTGGCCGCGGGCGCACCGAAATTGCCGGGCGCGGTGATGGCTGAGGAAGATTTGCAGGTTTACGCCGGCGCTTATATCCATAGCGGTTTTCACGGCGGGGTTAATCTGTATAGAAACACCAGCGCCAATTGGGAGTTTGGCAAGACATTAGGCGATAATATTTCGCAACCCTGTTTGATGATAAGTGCCGAGCGGGATTTGTTTTTACCGCCGGCTATGGCCATCCCCATGGACGATATGATCGCGGATTTACAGCGTCACACGGTGGAAAATTGCGGCCATTGGGCCATGTGGGAACAACCAAAGGCGATCAATAAAATTATGCTGTCCTGGCTTAAAGACAGCCATAAAGCGCCTTGATGATCCGCAAAGGCCGGGCGTCGCCAAGCAGGGCATTGCTTTGTTTGTTCATAACATAAGCGCAGGTGACGCCGGCAATCGGATCGGCAAAGGCGCAAGAACCGCCCCAGCCACTATGGCCAAGCGTGCTGTCATGGGGGCCGTAAAAATAATTTGGCGTATTGCTCATCAGGCCGGCCGCGAAGGTCAGATCAAAGGGCAAAACCAAATTAGGGCCGCTAAAACGCGTCCGGCTTAATTCATAAAGTGTGTTTTGCGACAGGTAGCGGGTTTGGCCTATATGCCCGTCCAGGGCCAATTGCATGAGGCGGGCGACGGCCTTGGCGGTGCCGTGGCCGTTAGCGCCGGCAAATTCCGCTTGGCGCCAAGCCGCTGCGCCCCGTCCGCCCGTTGATGACCATTTCTCCAAAAATGCC
Source organism: Hellea balneolensis (assembly GCA_003233025.1). GTDB lineage: Bacteria > Pseudomonadota > Alphaproteobacteria > Caulobacterales > Maricaulaceae > Robiginitomaculum_A > Robiginitomaculum_A balneolensis_A. Next base: position 966 of record QIKS01000139.1, read on the forward strand.
GCCTTGGTGGCGGGGTTAATCTCGCCGAAATCCGGCAGGGCGCGGGGCTTGTGTAAATCGGCAATACGGTCATGTTGGCTGGCGGGTGTGCTGATGTGAAAATCAATATTTTCGGGCTGGCAAATTTCTTCGCGCAATATAGCGCCGAGCGTGCGGTTTTTTTCGTCGGCGCGGCGGGCAATTTCACCAGCTAAAAAGCCGAAGGTGAGGGGGTGGTAGCCGCTTGCCGTTCCCGGTGGCCAAATCGGTTTCTGGGCGGCGAGCCGGGCGCAAATATCGTCCCAGTTAAACCAGTCGGATGGCTCTATCGGTGTTGTCAGGCCCGAAAGTCCGGCTTGATGGGATAGAATTTGAGCGATGGTCAGTGTGTCTTTGTCGTGTTGGGCGAAATCTGGCCAAAGCTCGCAGACAGGCATTTCATAGTGGAGGCGGTTTTTTTCGGCGAGCCAGGCAATCACCAATGACGCGGTGGCTTTGGTCGTGGAGAAGACGGGCACCAGGGTGTCGGCTTGCCACAGGGTTTCGCCGTTGCGCTTGCTCGTACCGCCGATAAGATCAACAAGAAATTCGCCGTCTTTTAAAACGCAAAAACCGGCACCGGCTTCCAGGTCTTCCTTAAAATTAAGGGCGAAGGCTTCGTAAACAGGCTCAAAGCCCTTTGCCACATGGCCAGAGATGGATAAATCGCTCATGAGGTGTCTTCCTGTTTGCTGCTTTGCGGCATTTGCCTATATATATGTCAGAAGCAACAATAAAGGAAAACCGATGAAGTTGACAATATATCATAATCCGAGATGCAGCAAATCCAGAACAACACTGGCTTTGCTAACGGACAGAGGACATGCGCCAGAAATTCGGGCGTATTTGAAGGACGCTGCCAGCGCAAGCGAGCTGCGGGATTTGGCTGACAAGCTTGGATTGACATCAGTTCGCCAGATGATGCGCACGGGGGAAGCCGTGTATAAAGACATGGGTTTAAAATCCGTCCAGGGCGAGGATGAATTGATCGCGGCATTGGCCGCAAACCCTATATTGTTAGAGCGCCCTATTGTTGTACGCGGTGACAAAGCGGCTATTGGCCGCCCGCCTGAAAACATATTGGCCTTGTTATAACCGGTTTTTTACGAAAAACCTTAAAGGTTAAACGAGTTGTTAAGCATAAGCAGGCATCACAGTCATTAACCATAGTACAATTGTACTTTAAGGAGAATGACTATGCGGCTTGTTGCGTGCGCTTTTTCGGCTCTATTGTTATCGGGATGTTCTTGGCTGGGTATTGGCGGTTCGAAATCTCAACACGGAGTTTATGGGGGTTATAATAATGCGCAGTCTCAGGCGCAATATGGTCAGCGCGGTGGGCAAAGAAGGGCCGGCCCTTGCCAGATCAATACGCCCACTCAACCTATTCCTCAAGGATGTCGCCCAGAGCAAGTCACATTGGCTGTTGGCGGCGCACAAGGTTACGGCCAGAACGCACAAGGCCAATATGCCAGTGCCGGTTATGGTTCCCATGCAGATGTGGCTCAAAGGGTTGGCCAGCACCAAAAGCCTCAAAGACGGCAAAAAAGGCCTTGGTTGCGCGGACAATTTGGTCTTGAAATTGACGGCGTTGCTTCTGGTGAATTATTTGCGCCTGGTACCGAGGGCGGCGCGGCGGTCTATGACAGATTGTTGTTTAGAGAAGGCTCCGTAACCGGAAGTGTTAGCAGTGGGCAAACTGTTACCACTGTTGTGAGCAGTATTCCGGAGCGTATCATTGCTCCGACGATCAGTTTTGATGATGTATATTCGGCACCCTTGCGTGTATCCGCAGGATTAGAGGCTATATTAAGTAATCATGTGACCGTTTTTGCCAATGCTGGCTATACGCGTGCCGAAGGAAAAATCGGCGGCGGCGTTGAAATCATTGACGAATTACGACAAACTGTAACAACCACAGACTTTGACCCTCTCGGTGTTCCCCTGGGGAGCGTGACAAATGTAAACTTTATACCCAATGAGGTTGTTGCCAGATTTAACTACGATTTTAACGAATTGGAACGTCTGGATTTTGAAGCTGGTGGCCGTTATTACTTCAATCCCGTATTTAAACAACATATACAGCGCCCCTTAACACCTTTTGTGAGCGCTTCTGGCGGATTGGCTTATTATAACGAGACCACAGTTCGCGAAAACCAGCAGCAACGCTTTTTAGGCAGGGCCTTTAACGGCACGCAAGTTAACCCGGATGGGGATTTCTTTGACGTGGCTTTTGGTGATCCTGTACAGATTTACGATTCTCAATGGGTTGGCTATGGGGCGGTTAAAGCTGGCCTTGAATGGCAAGTAACGCCCAAAACCGCCTTGGCCTTCGAGGCCGGTGTCAAATTTGAACAGGCCCGGGATTTCTCTAATGGTGCTCAGGGCGACGATATTATCTCTATTCCTTTGACCATACGCGGAAGTTATAACTTTTAAGTTGCGCTAACGGTGAAATCAAAACCCTTTGTTAAGTATATTAAGGTTAATTGGGTTGGAAGTTAATATTTTGACCAGGGAGGTGAACATGCGTCTTGCAGTTTGCGCATTATCAGCAATTTTATTATCGGGGTGTTCATGGTTTGGCGCCGGCAATAGTTCACAAGGATGGAGCGGGCAAGGTGCAAATGCTCATGGCGGATACGGATGTAATCCTGCTTACGGCGCTGGACAGTACGGAAATGGACAATACGGACAATACGGGTATGGCCAGAACGGATATGCCGCGGGATGCGGGCCGGCTGATGGCTATCAATACCAAAACGCTGCAAATGGATACGGCGCAGGCGCAGGCGGCCTTGGGTTAAGAGGCGGTCAGAGCGCGACACAATATGGCGCGGCACAATACGGCGCTGCATCATTTGGCGGCGGGCCGC
>QIKS01000170.1 GCA_003233025.1 Hellea balneolensis
GGCCAAAAGCCTCTGAAAAATGGCGACATTGTCAATATTGATGTGACGCTGATTAAAGATGGCTGGCACGGAGATACATCGCGCATGTATCCGGTTGGTATTATTAACCGCAAGGCTGAACGCCTGATCAACATTACCTATGACGCCATGATGTTGGGTGTTGCTGCCGTCAAGCCGGGCAACACCACAGGTGATATCGGCGCGGCTATTCAAACATTTGCCCAAGGGGAACGGTGTTCGGTGGTTGAAGATTTTTGCGGCCACGGCTTGGGCCGTTTGTTTCATGACGAGCCAAATATTTTACATCTCGGCCGGGCTGGCGAAGGGGAGGTTTTGCGCGAGGGTATGTTTTTTACCATTGAGCCGATGATTAATCTCGGCCGGGCCGATACAAAAATTCTCGCAGATGGCTGGACGGCTGTCACCCGCGATAAAAAACTAACCGCGCAATTTGAGCATTCCGTTGGCGTCACGAAGACCGGCGTCGAGATTTTCACCAAATCCCCTGCCGGGTTCGACCGACCGCCCTTTATATAGATGAGCAAGGGCGGGGATGATATCACGGCAAAAGCCAAACCCCATTATCATGGGCACCGGGACAGATTGCGTGCACGGTTTATGGAAAAAGGAGCAGATGCTCTGGCAGATTATGAATTGTTGGAGCTATATTTATTTCGCTCTATTCCGCGCCGCGATGTTAAACCCATCGCCAAAGACCTGATCGCTAAATTTGGCAATTTTGCCGAAGTAATTTCTGCCCCGCTCTCCTTGCTCGGCGAGGTTAAGGGGGTGAGCGAGAAAACCGCGCTTGAGCTTAAAATACTGCAAGCAGGCGCGATTAAAATTGGCCAGAGCAGTGTTTTAAACCGCCCGGTACTGTCCTCATGGTCGGCCTTGCTCGATTATTGCCGCTCGGTCATGCAGTTTGAAAATGAAGAACAATTCAGGGTCTTGTTCTTAGACCGCAAAAACCGGCTGATTGCTGATGAAGTTTTGGGCAAAGGCACCGTTGACCGCGCCCCGGTTTATCCACGCGAAATTATCAAGCGCTGTCTGGAACTGGGCGCAACCGCCGTAATTTTAGCCCACAACCACCCCTCCGGTGACCCGACGCCGAGCGGCAGTGATATCGAAATGACCCAAAAAATCGTCCAGGCCGCCAAAGCAATTAATATCAGCGTCCATGACCACTTAATTGTCGGTCGAAACGACATTGTCAGCTTTAAAGCTGTTGGCTTGTTATAGAAGTTTGCGTATAGGATAAGATTATGACCGAGAATAAAAACTATAGAACCCTTGTGCTCCTCCTGCTTACTTTGGTTTATGCATTTAACTTTATTGACCGGCAGATCATCGGCATATTGTCGCCGTTTATTAAAGAAGATCTTGGTCTTACCAATACCCAGCTGGGCCTGCTCAAAGGGTTTATGTTTGCTCTGTTTTACACCATTATCGGATTGCCCGTAGCCTGGTTGGCAGATCGATATAACCGCGTTAGAATAGTGGCAATTTCATTGGCTGTATGGAGTGGATTTACGGCCTTGACCGGGTTGGCCAATAATTTCTGGCAAATCGGTTTGGCCCGTATGGGGGTTGGCATCGGCGAGGCCGGTGGTAGTCCCCCGTCTCACTCGATTATTTCAGATCTATATCCCAAGGAAGAACGGGCCGGGGCATTATCAATTTATGCACTGGGTGTTCCCTTTGGTATTATGTTTGCCTATTTGGCAGCCGGGCAAATCGTTACCGCCTATGGCTGGCGCATGACATTTGTTTTGCTCGGCCTTCCTGGTGTCGTATTGGCCTTGTTGCTGCCCTTTATCATTCGGGAACCAAAGCGCGGTGCCCAGGAAGCCATAGGCGATGAGACAATCGAACAAGTTTCTTTTCGTACGGCCTTGAACACACTCCTGCGCATTCCTTCCTGGTGGGCCATGTGTCTTGGCATCGCATTCGCTTCCTTTATTGGATATGCATTGGCGACGTGGCAAATTGACTATCTACGAGCCTTTGATCCCGATTACAAATTTACAACCATCGTCAATTGGCTCGGCGTTATCAACGGTACAACTTATGTCGCCGGCACTTTTCTTGGCGGCTATATTGCCGATAAATTCGCCAAGAAAAGCGTAAGCGCCTATGGCTGGGTATCTGCGATCGCTGTGCTGGTCGGACTGCCCTTTGTCCTGGCGGCATTTTGGGCGCCCACCATCAATCTCCATTTGATCTTTATTGCTGTTTTCTTGCTGTGCCTTGGTATGTATCTAGGGCCAAGCTTTGCCGTGGCCCAAACCCTGGCTCCGATCAATATGCGGGCCATGTCAACCGCCTTATTCTTTTTAATCCTCAATCTCATTGCTCTTGGTGGTGGCCCGACTGCTGTTGGTATACTCGCCGATGTGTTTTTAGCCCAACACGGCGAAACCCATGCCTATCGATTGGCCATTACAGTTGTCTGTTTTTCCCTTGTTCTTTCAGCCATAAGCTTTCTTTTGGCTGCTAAATTTTTACCTAAAGATTGGGAAGATGCAAAAAAACGCAATGAGGATTTGGCAAGGCCGCAAAGCTAAAACAATAAATTCTTCACACAGAAAGACACACAATGATACCTCGCTATGCCCGCCCTGAGATGGTCGACATTTGGTCGCAAGCAACCAAATACCGGATTTGGTTTGAGATTGAAGCCCATGCCTGTGACGCGCTCGCTGATTTGGGCGTTATCCCTAAAGCTTCCGCCAAAAACATATGGGACAAAGGCAATGCCGCCAAGTTTTCCGTCGAAAAAATCGACGAGATTGAGCGCGAGGTCAAACATGATGTCATTGCTTTCCTCACCCATCTGGCCGGATTTATCGGCGATGATGCCCGGTTTGTCCACCAAGGCATGACCTCATCAGATGTGCTGGATACCACACTTAGCGTGCAACTGAGCCGCGCCAGTGATTTGCTGCTCGTCGGTATGGACAGGGTTTTGGCGGCGCTTAAAACCCGCGCACTGGAACATAAATATACGCCGACCATTGGCCGTTCCCACGGCATTCACGCCGAACCGACGACCTTTGGCCTCAAATTGGCCCAGGCTTATGCGGAATTTTCCCGCTGCAAAGAACGTCTGGTTACGGCACGCAAAGAAATAGCCACATGCGCTATATCCGGCGCGGTCGGCACCTTCGCCAATATTGACCCCGAGGTCGAAGCCCATGTGGCCGAAAAAATGGGATTGGCGGTTGAGCCTATCTCCACCCAAATTATCCCCCGCGACCGTCACGCCGCTTATTTTTGTTGCCTGGGGGTTATCGCCAGTTCCATCGAAAGACTGGCCACTGAAATCCGTCACCTCCAGCGTACGGAAGTGTTGGAAGTGGAAGAATTTTTCTCCAAGGGCCAAAAAGGTTCCTCCGCCATGCCCCATAAACGCAATCCTATTTTGACCGAAAACCTGACCGGCCTGGCCCGCCTCGTGCGCGCCGCCGTTACGCCGGCCCTGGAAAATGTCGCCCTGTGGCATGAGCGCGATATCTCCCATTCATCGGTCGAGCGCGGTATTGGGCCAGACAGCACCATCCATCTCGACTTCGCTCTGCACAGGCTGGCCGGCGTCATGGAAAAGCTGGTGATTTATCCAGATAATATGAAAGCCAATCTCGATAAGCTTGGCGGCTTGCACAACTCCCAG
>QIKS01000002.1 GCA_003233025.1 Hellea balneolensis
CCCGCCACAAGATAGGCCGAGCCTTCAACGCCGGGGAAGCGCTGATAAATCGTGTCGATATTATCCAAATTATAAACCAGCGTAAAAACCTTGGAGCCATTAGCACCCCAATCCCAGCCGACACTGGGGCCTTGCCAATAAATTTCTGCCTGGCGGCCATCTTTCATCCACAACCGGCCTTTGCCGTAACGAAGCCCGCCAATGATCGCGGCGCTGGCTTCTTGTCCGGTAATATAGCCAACCGGGCTGCCTTGTCTGCGAAACAGGCGCTCCAACATGCTGGCGGCACTTTCCGATGTCACACCCAGATGGGTCGACAAGGCAGAAGTCAGCTCGTTTTCGCTGTAAATCGTCTCGCCAGCAACCGTGTTAATTTCCTGCTGCCTGCGAATATCCGTATGGCTTGTCGGGTCGCTTTGATTGGTCGCACAGCCGGACAATGCCAAGCTTGTCGCCAGCCCCAAGGCTAAAAGCATGTGCGGGAAATAACGTCTCATTGCGCGCTTATATGAATGTATCGACATTGTGGCCTCCATAACTGCCGCAAACCCACGGCTTTCTTTAACTGATTACTGTGCAAGCTTATGGTTAATGAAAGGCAAAAATAAGGCAAAAACCGTTAACTTATCTATAATAATTGTGTAAACATACATGCGAAACCATCGCTGTAGTCAATGCTGCAATCAATAAAAGGGAACATCATGCCAATCGCGAATATATTGGGGGTTATCGCTATCCTTGGCGTTGCTTATCTTTTCTCTGAAAACCGAAAAGAAATCCACTACAAAAATGCAGGCCGAACGCTGGGTTTGCAATTTTTGATCGGCGTGCTCGCGCTGGCCACACCCGGTAGCGCTACCGTCATGGGGAAAATTTCTGAAGGGGTTACGGGAATTATTGGTTATGCCAATGCTGGCACGGATTTCGTTTTTGGCCCCCTCGCCCACGCGGAAAACGGGTTCATCCTCGCCTTTCAGGTTTTTCCGATCATTATTTTTATCGCCACGGTTTTTGCCATTTTGTTTCATTTGCGGGTTATGGACGTCATCATCAAATTTTTAGGCGGGATTGTGCGTTTTGTCACAGGTGCGTCACGGCTTGAAAGCACGGTTTCGGCGGCCAGTATTTTCATTGGCATGGTTGAAGCCCCCTTGGCGATCTTGCCTTATCTTAAAAGAATCACCCGCTCACAATTGTTTACGGTCATGTCTTGCGGGCTGGCGTCTATCGCCGGCACGGTTCTCATTGCTTATACCGCCCTTGGCGTGCGGATTGATCTGCTGTTAACCGCATCATTTATGGCAGCGCCGGGCGGCTTGTTGATGGGCAAATTATTGGTGCCAGAAACGCAAACCCCGTTCGATATCGCCACCTTTGAAGAAGCCAGTTCCCATGATGCCGATGATGATGAAGATGACGACAAACCTTCAAACCTGATCGAAGCCGCAACAACCGGCGCCTTAACCGGGCTTGAAATTATGCTCAATGTGATCGCGGTGATTATCGCCTTTGTCGCCGTCATCGCCATGATCAACGGAATTTTTGGCGTTATTGGCGGTTGGTTTGGCTTTGAAGGCCTGACCTTGGAGCTTATTTTTGGCTATCTATTTGCGCCCGTCGCTTGGTTGATCGGCGTGCCTTGGGACGAAGCCATTCGGGCGGGGTCATTCCTGGGTCAAAAACTGGTGGCCAATGAATTTCTCGCCTATCTGAACTTTACCAAGGACATAGCTTCGTTCAGCGACCAAGCACAAATTGCCATCACCATTGCCTTGTGCGGCTTCGCCAATTTTGTCGGCGTCGGCATTTTAATGGCGGGCTTGGGCGGCGCGGTGCCGAGCCGCAGAAAAGAAATTTCTTCCCTGGGCATTAAGGCTCTGTTGGCCGGCTCCCTGTCCAACTTTATGAGCGCCGCCCTCGTCGGTATTATCTTCTGGGGCGCGGGGTTGTTTGGATAGGGTCAAGGACCCTAGTTTTTTGCCCGCATGGCTTTTGTTGCCAATTCGTGGACGCCGGGGCGGTGTTCCTTGATTTCCTCAGCCGTTAAGCCGTTTAACTCATGAGGCATAACAAGCCAGTCTTCGCATTCATGCAAGGAATAGTCCGGCACACGTCCGGTACGGTTATGGCTGGGCTTATACCAAGGCACGGCAATACGCACATCTTTGGGCATATTGCGGCGCAGTTTTTTGGAAAGCCGGTCGATGACCGCCTTGACACTGCGCCCCGAGCTATAAACATCATCAACGATAAGAAGGCTGTCTTCCGCATTGACCCGGTCAACAAGAAAGCGCGTATTGTGCACACGGATTGCACCGGCCCCGTTTTGCGCCTTGTAAAACTCCAAACCCCGATAAGACGTGCGCACAGAAATATGGTCAACCTTAACCCCGACATTGGCCAAAAAATCATGGACAACAATGCCAACAGGCGTGCCGCCGCGCCAAATGCCGACAATATAGTGTGGCCGGTAACCGCTTTCATAAATCTTGACGGCCAGCTTGAAGCTTTCCTCAAGATGTTCCTGGGAGCTGATAAAGTGTTTTTTCATACCCACCCTTTCATACGGCCTCGGGCCATGATGCCTACCATCTTTCGCCTAAAAAGAAATGTAAATAAAAATGTTTTCGTACCCACATCAAATAGGCTAAGATCATATTATGGTTGAAAAAATTTATCTCGATTCGCAAGACCTGCTCAATGACAGTTTTGCCCTTGGCGCGAAAATCCTCGAAAGCGGATTTCGGCCCAAAGTCATCATCGCTCTGTGGCGCGGCGGCACACCTATCGGTATCGCCGTTCAGGAATTTCTCGATTATTATGGCAATTGCAATTCCGATAACATTGCCATCCGCACCAGCTCCTATCACGGCATTGCCGACCGGGGCAGTGTGGTCAACATATATGGCATGTCTTACCTGCTCAAAAACATCCAGCACAAGGACGCCGTTCTCATCGTCGATGATGTATTTGACAGCGGCATGACCATCAAAGCGGTGATTGATGAATTGTGTGCCAAAGCCCGTAAAAACGCCCCGCACGACATTCGCGTCGCTGTGCCTTGGTACAAACCCGGCGCCAACAAAACTGACCGGGAGCCGGATTATTATCTACACACCACTGACAAATGGCTCAACTTCCCTTACTCCGTCGAAGGCCTGAGCAAACAAGAAATCCGCGACAACATCCCTGCCGTTTATGATATTATCAAAGACGCGCTGTAACCGGCAAATAATGCCAGTTTAATTGCCGCCAAAACCATTGCCGATATTATAGCTAAGGTTCGGTTCAAAAGGCAGGGCATCGCGGAAATATTGTTGGACGAACAAACCGATTTCCGAAATATTGCTGCGCGGCACAAAGATGATATCACCGCGCCGAAGCTGCATATTATCAGCGTAAGCCCGCAAATTACGCAATCCGTTTTTATGGTCGATTGTACGCATCATCAAACCTCCATTGGGGGCGCGGCGTAAAATCACGACGTTTTTGGTTTTGGCTGAAGACAGAAATCCGCCCGCCATGATAATTGCTTCCAGCGAACCAATTGGCCCTGGCAATGTATATGTGCCTTGCTGGCCGACCTGACCGCCAACGAAAATTTGTTGCGGTGCAAAGGCGCGGCTGGTGACGGCCAATGTCGGGTCGCGCAATTGTTTTGCCAA
>QIKS01000248.1 GCA_003233025.1 Hellea balneolensis
GGCTTCTGAAAGCCCTTGCAAAGTACCAGCAATGCAAATCTGGTTGACCATTTTGGTCAATTGCCCTGCCCCCACCGACCCCATAAGATTGACGGATTTACCGTAGGCGGCCATAACCGGTTCAGCATTTGCGAAAACCTGAGCATCGCCGCCGCACATAATTGTCAATTGGCCATTGATGGCCCCGGCTTCCCCGCCTGAAATCGGCGCGTCGATAAACCCGATGGATTTAGCATGGGCGTCCCGGGCACATTGGCGTGCGCATTTTGCCGACGCGGTTGTGTGATCAACAAGCACGCTGCCGGTTTTCATGGCCGACAAGGCCGGCGCGGCGACGGACAAAACATCATTATCATCACCGACACACATCATGACGAAATCAGCTTCTGTGACGGCCCCAGCAATCTGTGCACACGCTTCGCCCTTATAGTCCGCCGTCCAGTTTTGCGCTTTGGCGGCCGTGCGGTTCCAGACGCGGACTGTGTGTCCGGCCCGGCTTAAATGCCCGGCCATGGGATAGCCCATCACGCCCAAGCCCAAAAATGCAATAATTGCCATAACTGTTCCCTTCAACACCCAAGTATGCGTGGATTAAACCTGCTCGCCAAGGGCTTATTTTACTGTTAGGGAGGGAGTATGGATATGACCGTCATTGAAATTGGTTGGCAAATGTGGGCGACTTTCGCAATTATCGCGGTCGGGGTTGTGCTTTATGCTTTCGAAAAACACTCCATCGAACTTGTATCCATCGGAATATTAAGCGCATTACTCCTGTTATTTCAATTATTTATGCCTGAAAGTGCATCTAATCTTGACGCTCGGGCGCTTTTGTCGGGCTTTGCGGACCCGGCGTTGATAACCATTATGGCGCTGCTGGTGATTGGCCAAGGTATATTTCAAACCGGGGCTTTGGAAGGGCCGACCCGAAAGCTGAATGCCCGGCTGGAAATTCAGCCAAAACGGACATTATTCCTGGTGTTTTTCGTCGCCTTTGTCACGTCGATGTTTATGAACAACACCCCGGTTGTTGTGATGTTTATTCCTATTTTATCAGCTATGGCCATGCAATTGCGCACATCGGCCTCGCGTTATATGATGCCGCTCAGTTTTATCTGTATTTTGGCTGGCATGACCACTTTGGTTGGCTCCTCGACCAATATTCTCGTGGCCGGGGTGCTGGAGCGCACAACCGATCTTGAAATCAGCTTTTTTGACCCGGCAAAACCGGGGTTGATTTTAGCGATCATTGGGGCGCTATATATTATCTTTGCCTCCAAATGGCTTTTGCCGCGCCGCACACTTGTGCTGAATGAGCGCAAGCATTCTGGCCGTCAATATATTGCCGCTATACGCATTGGCGCAAATCATCCTCTTAATGGCAAAACGCCGGTGGCGGGCTTGTTTAAAGATTTGCCCATGATGACGGTGCGGATGATCCAAAGGGGAAAGAAGAAATTATTGCCGCCCTTTGAGGCGCCTTTGCAAGACGGAGACATTCTAGCGGTTTCGGCGACGCGGCGCGCTTTGACCGGGCTTTTGTCCTCTCATCCGGAATATCTGGAGGGTATGTTACAAACCACCGGCTTTATCCAAGACGAAGGCCCGAGCCGCATCGTCATCTCGGAAGCCATCATTGCGCCCGGTTCGCGCATGATCGGCAAAACTATCGAACAGGCCGGGTTTCGCGAGCAAACCGGCTGTCTGGTGCTGGGCATTCAGCGAAAATCCCATATGGTGCGCGAACGCATGTTGCGCATTCATTTGCAGGCGGGTGATGTTTTATTGCTGTTTGGCTATGTGCCGAAAATCGCCGCCATGCGCGACCATCATGATTTGTTATTGCTTGATTGGGCAACCCAGGATCTGCCCGACATTCGCCGCGCCTGGCACGCCAGAATAATTTTCGCAAGTGTGATTTTTCTGGCGTCCCTCAGCCTGTTGCCGATTGTCCACGCAGCTTTTATTGGCGCAAGCTTGATGATTGCGACCGGGTGTCTCAATATCCGCCAAGCCGTGCGCGCACTGGATACCAAAATCTTCATGCTGATCGGCGCGGCCTTTGCTATGGGGATCGCTTTGGAAGGCACGGGGGGCGCCGGGTTTATCGCCCATCAGGTTGTCGCCATGTTGCAAGGTTATGGCCCGCAAGTTTTGATTGCCGGCCTGTTTTTACTGGTGGCGGTGATGACCAACCTTCTCTCCAACAGCGCCACGGCGATTTTGTTTGCGCCGATCGCGATTAATGTGGCGAGCCAGACCGGGATTGATCCCAAAATTTTGGTGCTAACCGTGTTGTTTGCCGCCAATTGCTCCTTTGCCACGCCGATTGCCTATCAAACCAATTTGCTTGTACTTGGCCCCGGCCATTACCGGTTTGCCGATTTCGTTCGCTTTGGCGCGCCGTTGATTTTACTCATATGGGTGAGTTATATTTTGCTCTTGCCATTTGTTTTTGTTCTTTAATTTGTAATAGGCGGCAAGGCGGCGTATGGTTTTGTCATGACCCGGCATTTTGACCCTAACAGCTTACAGTTCTACATCACCATGCCCGCACCCTGCCCGTATTTGCCTGACCAGATGGAGCGTAAAGCCTATACCCCTTTGGACGGGCTTAGCGCGGGCTCACAGCTTAGTGATTTTTTGACCCACTCAGGGTTTAGGCGCTCGCAAAATGTTCTCTACCGCCCGGCTTGTGAAACATGCCAAGCCTGTCGTTCCTTGCGGATAAAAATCAACGAATTTACCCCGCAAAAAAGCTTTAAGCGCATTTTAAAAACCAATGAAAATATAAGCCGCACGGTTTGCGAGCCTTATGCCACCAAAGAGCAATTTGAATTGCTCGCTAGATATCTGTCGACCCGGCACAAAGACGGCGGTATGTCGGACATGGATTTTGGCCGCTATGAGATGATGGTGGAAGATTGTGCGGTGCATACGCAAGTGTTTGAATACCGCAACCCGCAAGGCCGCCTTATTGCCTGTTCAATCACCGACCCGCTTATCGGCGCTCTGTCCATGGTGTACAGTTTCTTTGATGTGGATATGGCCAAGGCCAGTCTTGGAACTTATATGGTTTTAGATCATATAAAGCGGTGCCGCGAGCTTGGCTTTGCTTATCTTTATTTGGGCTATTGGGTCAAAGGTAGCCCGAAAATGGCCTATAAAGCCCGGTTTCACCCTCACGAAATTTTGGGGCAAAATGGTTGGGAAATGCCAGAATAAAAAATGCGCTAAAGGAATATCAAGGGGGACGCTATGAAAAGACGACATTTACTTTCCGCCGCTGCGGCGCTGGCCACAGGGGCGGCGACTTTGGCGGTTTTGGGCAAAAAGCCGGAGGCTCGAAAAAACAATACGGGCGCAGGATTAAGTGCGCCCGCCCTTGGCAAAAACCGCCAACAATTGCGCTTGGTCACATCATGGCCGAAGGATTTTCCCGGCTTGGGGATTATGCCCAACCGCTTTGCCGATTTCGTCAACGTCATGACCGACGGACGTATTGAGATAAAGGTTTACGCCGCCGGAGAACTGGTCGGCGCGGCGGAAGTTTTCGACGCCGTCTCGACCGGCGCGGCGGATATGTATCATAGCGCCGATTATTATTGGCAGGGAAAAGCCAAGGGATTTAGTTTTTTCACCGCTGTACCATTGGGGC
>QIKS01000259.1 GCA_003233025.1 Hellea balneolensis
CGGTTGGCGCCTGTCAAGGCCCGGCAAGCTCGGAGGGCGACACGCCCTTGGGTAGCCCTGGCTCTCATACCAATGACGTCTTAATAACCGAACTTGGCGGCACAAATATTTTCCTGTCCGACCTTAAAAATGCCGGGCTGGCTAAAGGCGCTTTAACGCCCGGCGAGACATTAAACGCCGCCCATCCCGCCTTTCAAACCTTGCTGGATGATCTTATCGATCAACGGTTGCTGGCCTTGGAAGCCAGGCGGCGCGGGCTGGACACAAGTCTAGAGACCACCCGCCGTCTGGCCTTGGCCCATGAACGCATCCTCAGCGCCGTTATGGTCGAAACTTTGCTGGCTGAAAAAATCACCGACACCCATGTCCGGCGCATATTTGATGAACAATCCGCCCTGCGCGGGACAGAGACGCAAATTCGCGCACGACAAATTGTCGTCGAGACTAAAGACGGCGCCCAAGCCTTAAAGGAGCGGGCTGAGAACGGTGAAGATTTCACCAGCTTGGCCAGGCAATATTCCCTGGATAACTCAACCCGCGATCTGGGCGGTGATCTTGGCTATTTCAGCAAAAATGCCGTCAATAAAACGATCGCCGAAATCGCATTTGCGACAGAGACGGGGGCAATCAGCCAGCCTTTTGAAACCCCGGCGGGCTGGCATATTATTAAGGTGCAAGATCGCCGCCAAACCCCTGCGCCCAAATTTGAAGACATCAAGCCTGAAATTATCAGCTTCATGAGCTATGACGAGGTTGAAAAACTTTTAAAAACCCTGCGCAAAGAAAATAACCAAAAACCAGGGAAGAGACGCCCGGTGAACCTTAAGCCTTTCCCCTTTGCTCCGAAGTTTTTCCCGCAAATGCCCAAAATCAAAGGCGTGGATATAGGGGTGGGGGCGAGCGGTGTTCACTACAAAAACAGGCCCGATATCCTGCTCGTCCGGCTTGGCGGGGCAGCGCGTATTGCCGGCGTTTTCACCCGTTCAACAACACCGGGCGCGCCTGTGCTTTGGTCACAAAACTGCCTTAAAAACCAGGCCAAAGGCGGCATTTTAGTCAATGCGGGCAATGCCAATGTGTTTACCGGGCAAGCCGGCCAGCAAGGCGTCGCAGAAATGGCAGCTTTGGCAGCCAAGGTCATTGGTTGCGCACAAGAAGACGTTTATGTCTGCTCTACCGGTGTTATTGGCGAGCCATTGGCCATTGGCCCCATTGCCGATGTGCTGCAAAGCGATGATTTTTTACAAAATGCAAGCTGGCAGCAAGCAGCGCAGGCCATCGGCACGACCGATACCTATGCCAAAGGGGCGACGGCAAAAACACGCATTGGTGACAGTGAAATATCCATTTGCGGTATTGCCAAAGGTTCCGGCATGATCGCGCCCGATATGGCAACAATGCTGGCCTTCATCTTCACCGATGCCAATATTGACAGGGCTGTCTTACAAGAAATGCTCAGCACATTTTGCGCCACCACCTTTAACGCCATCACCGTTGATAGCGATACCTCAACCAGCGACACGGTGCTTTTGGCCACAAGTGCGACAGCCAAGCACGAGCTTATCACCCAGATAGACGACCCGAAAATAGCGGCGTTTAAACAAGCTTTATATGCCCTCATGCTTGATTTGGCCCACCAGGTGATCAAAGACGGCGAAGGGGCGCAAAAATTCGTTGAGGTCAGCGTTGGCGGGGCAAAAAGCCCCTTGTCCGCCAAGAAAATCGCCATGAGCATCGCCAATTCCCCTTTGGTCAAAACCGCATTGGCCGGCGAAGATGCCAATTGGGGGCGGATTATTATGGCGGTTGGCAAATCCGGTGAACCTGCCAGCCGCGATGATTTATCCATCTTGTTTGGCCCGCATTTGGTCGCAGAGAACGGCCTGCGCGCCCCCGGTTATGACGAACAGGAGATCAGCAATTATATGCAAGGCGAAAGCTTGAAAATAACCGTAAATGTCGGTGTTGGCACGGGAGAATTTACCGTTTGGGGCTGTGACCTGACCCATAATTATATAGATATTAACGCTAATTACAGAAGTTAGAAAACCCTAATTGTACGTTAACGAAGTTTCGATAGGATCTGAGCATGTTGGTTTTGGTTGTGGCGTGTGCGCTGCTGGATACAGACGGTCGCATACTCATGTGCCAAAGACCAGACGGGAAAGACCATGCGGGAATGTGGGAATTCCCAGGTGGTAAGATCGAGGTAGGGGAAACGCCAGAGCAGGCGCTAAGACGAGAATTGTGGGAAGAATTAGCGATAGAGCCTTGTGAACAATGTTTCCAGGCTTTTTCATTTACCTCCCATGCTTATGAAGATTTTCATCTGCTCATGCCGTTTTATCTATGCCGTCAGTGGGACGGTATAGCCCAACCACAAGAAGGACAGGTGATACGGTGGGTCTACCCCGACGCTATCGCTAAAATGAATTTGGTGCCGGCGGATATTGCGCTGGCTCGTGAACTGAGGGACAGATTGCCGCGAGGGCGCCGATTTGAGGGTTGATATGAAAATGATGATGAAATTGTTGAGAGACTATAAAGACAATGATAGCGGCGCAACAGCAATGGAGTACGGCTTAATTGTCGCTCTGATTTCTGTCACGCTAATTGCTGCTTTTAGTTTAATCGCCGCCAATTCAGATTCTTTGTGGAACACGGTTATAAATGATTTTGAAGCAGCTTAGCGCCCCTTAAAGTTTATGCTCTTTAACGCCGAGCGCATCGCTCAGTTTTGTCTTGGCGCTGCCCGGCTTTAAGGGTTGAGCTTGGGTGGGGCATGGACGCCAGCCGCTAAGCCATAAAATATCATAGCTGATTTGAAATTTTCCGTCATTTTCCGAACATCCGTTTTTCAAATTGTCTTCAAGGGCGAGGAAAAATGTGCGGGACAGCGCACGTTTGTCACGTCCCGCCAATGCATTACTTTCCCCCATGCGCCGCAAATCCCGCAACAGTGTTTTCAGCTCGCCGTAACGGGCCGTGACCATGTCCCGGTCAATAACCGGCATAGCAAACCCGCAATGTTGCAAAAGCTGCGCTGCTTGATCCATAGATATCATCGGTGATATGCGCGGGCTGACCCGGCCAAGCAAGCGCTCCTCCACCTCATACATCGCAAGGCGCAACTCGCCTAGACTTGCCCCGCCAAACAAACAGCCAATAAACAAGCCGTCAGCGCGCAAGACCCGGTTAATCTCCACGCAGGCTTTTGGCACATCATTGACACCGTGCAGGCTCAGGCCATTAATCACTAAATCAAAGCTTTGATCGGCGAAAGCAAGAGCGGTTTGCGAACATATCAGATCGCAACTATCACCAGCGTCGCTATAATGGGCGCAGACCATATGACCGATTTTATCACCCGCCTCCGCTTGCAATATTTCCCCAAATACCGGATCAGCAAACACCAGCACATTGTCAAATTGGCGATTAACGCTGGCCACCCGCTCCGCCGCATCTTGCGCACATCTTTCATATAAAAATGCATGGCCAGCCTGGCGCTGACCGCGCGCTTTGCGCTGGCGGATCAACCGCCGCTCAAAGGGGCCTTGCTTGTCTGGCTGCGTGTCTTTGCCCATGTGTTGCATCTTTCACTTTCTTCCCCAAGATGATATGATGCCTAAATGCATATAAAGAAAGCATCTTCTTTTATCACCGGCTTGTCCAAAGGTGCTGTCCGCGTCTTGGACGTGATCATGCCGCCCCATTCCCTGATCACAGGCCTGCCCTTAAAAAATCAAGACAGGGCGGGGGATGTTGATCTCTGGCAGGCGTTACAATTTGTCGATGCCCCTTGTTGCGAGGCGTGCGGTTTTCCTTTTGAATTTGACCAGGGCGCTGGCTCTTTATGTGGGCGCTGTCACGTCCGCAGACCGAAAACAGCCCGGATACGATCTGCGATCACCTATGATGATATCAGCCGAAAACTGGTGCTTGATTTTAAATATGGCGGCCGCACGGACGGACTTAAATTTTTCGCAGCCCAAATGCACCGCGCCGGTCAGGAACTGATAGAGACATGTGATTTTATGATCCCCATTCCTTTACACAAACACAGGCTGCGCCAACGCCGCTTTAACCAATCGTCCTTGCTGGCTCGCGCCCTGGCCAAGCGCACGGGGCGTGCCTATGAGACCGATGTCTTAAGCCGCCTAAAAAACTCACCCAACCAAAGTGGGCTAAGCTTTGCCGGGCGACGCAAAAACGTCTCTGGTGCTTTTTGCGTTGAGCCGAAATACCGCGACACGGTCAAGGGCAAACAGATTTTGTTGATCGATGATGTCTATACAACCGGCGCAACACTGGAAGCTTGC
>QIKS01000279.1 GCA_003233025.1 Hellea balneolensis
CAAACGCTTGCTCGGCCCGGATTTCAAAGGGCGCTTCGCCTGTAAACCCGGCGTGAATTTCGGCAATCCGCCACGGCGCACCAATGAGGGCACGCCCGAGCATAACCCCGTCTGCACCAGATTGCGACAATGCCGCCTTGGCGTCCGCCAAAGCCAAAATATCGCCGTTAACAACGGTGGGAATGCGTACCGCTTGTTTGACCGCCCGCACCGCTGCCCAATCCGCTTTGCCTTTGTAAAACTGACAGCGCGTGCGCCCGTGGACGACAATCATCTGCACGCCAGCAGCTTGCGCCCGCCGTGCCAAATCCGCAGCGTTCAAGCTGTCATGATCCCAGCCCAAGCGCATTTTTAATGTCACCGGCACATCCGACGCCCCAACAACCGCATCAATCAACCGCACCGCATGGTCAAGGTCGCGCATCAAAGCGGAGCCGGACAAACTGCCCGTCACCCGCCGCGCCGGGCATCCCATATTAATATCAATAATTTGCGCGCCGCAATCCTGCGCAGCTTGCGCGCCCAAGGCCATCCACTTTTCCTCACGCCCGACGAGCTGAACGGCCAAGGGGTCGATAATACCAGCTCCCGCCATTTTTTTCTCGGTGCCATGTTGGCCCTTCATCAAAAACTCGCTGGCAATCATTTCGGACATCACAAGGCCCGGCGTGAATTTTTGCGCCGTGCGGCGAAAAGGCAAATCGGAAATACCCGACATGGGCGCGACGAGAACCCTCGATTTTAACTTATGCTTGCCGATTTGGATTTGCTGGCTCATAAATGCCTCATAGAGGGTAAATGTCAGATGCACAATAATTCATCACTTAATAATGCAAAAATTGCTGTTCTTATTGTCGCAGCCGGGCGGGGCGTGCGCGCCGGCACGGACATGCCCAAGCAATACACTGCCGTTAACGGCCAAACCATGCTCGCCCGCACCATAAGCTGCTTTGACGTCGGCCATCCGGTTATGGTTGTCATTCATCCAGACGACGAACAATTGTTTGAGGCGGCAACCGCAAATCTGTCCCACACCATCAACCACGTCTTTGGTGGTGCCACCCGCACAGCTTCGGTCAAAGCAGGCTTGACGGCCCTTAAGGACGACAGCCCGGATTTGGTGCTGATCCACGATGCTGCCCGGCCATTTTTATCGGCCGTCCTGATCGATCGGCTGCTCCAAACCCTGACAACACATCAAGCCGCCCTCCCCGTCCTGCCTCTTATTGATGCCCTTAAAACCAATACCGGCGGCACGGTTTCGCATGACGGGTATTGCCGCGCTCAGACGCCGCAAGGGTTTCGTTATGCCGATATTTACGCGGCTTATCGCAGCCTGCCGGCCTGTGATAGTTTTGCTGATGATATTGAGATTGCCCAAAAATCTGGCTTGACAATTGGGGTTTGCCAAGGGGATGAAGCCAATGTAAAACTTACCCACCCCCTAGACTTCAAGAGGTTGACGACGATGATAAATATCACCGCCATGGGCTATGATGTTCACCAAATTTGCTCAGGGGAGAGCGTGTTTCTCTGTGGGGTCGAAATCAACGCCGGCTTTTCTCTCAAAGGCCATAGCGACGCCGATGTCGGCCTGCACGCTCTTACCGACGCCCTGCTCGGCTCCATCAGCGCCGGCGATATTGGCCAGCATTTCCCGCCCGACGATCCAAAATGGAAAAACGCCGCGTCGGATCAATTTCTATCCCATGCCAAGGGTTTGGTAGCCGCTAAGGGCGGCATTATCGACCATGTGGATATAACGTTAATCTGCGAGCAGCCAAAAATCACCCCGCACCGCGCTGCCATGCGCCAAAGAATTGCCGATATTTTGGACATCCCCCCGGCCCGCGTTAGCGTCAAGGCCACCACAACGGAAGGCCTCGGCTTTAGCGGCCGCGGCGAAGGTATTGCCGCCCAGGCTCTGGCCAATATACGGGTGCCCGATGCCGGGTAAAACTTACCACAAAGCACAGCAGCTTATCAAAACGGCGATAGCCCAAGGCAAGACAATTGCCACCGCCGAGAGCTGCACTGGCGGCGGTGTTGGTAAAGCTTTGACAGCCATACCGGGGTCCTCGTCGGTCTATGCTGGCGGCCTGATTACCTATGCTAACACCGTTAAAACAAGCTTGCTCGGCATTCCCCCCGACATCATCAGTTTTTACGGCGCCGTCAGCGAACCGACCGCCCGCGCCATGGCCCAGCAGATGCGCGAAATGCTCGACGTCCATATGGCCGTATCGGTTACGGGCATTGCAGGGCCAGGTGGCGGCAGCGCCGACAAACCCGTCGGCACCGTCTGGTTTGGCCTGTCAACACCGCAAGAAACCCACACGTATAAAAAAGAATTCGGCGATATTGGACGGGGAAAAGTGCGAAAAGAAAGTGTGCGGTTTGCTTTGGATTTACTGCAAGCATGTCTGGCGGAATAGAAGCATGTACGGGCTAGAGAGCCTTACGAACAATAATTGCCCCGTTTTTCACTGTGGGCCTCGATGAAAGTAAGCATGTCGGCTTTTAGCGTGCTGTCTTCATCGAAATAGCGCGACAGGACTTTGACCACAGCTGTGTGGTTGAGGCCCGGGTAGATTTTAAAATCGGCCATCCCGCCGCGAGCGCGGATGATTTCCTGGAGCTTGAGACTGTGCAGTTCGCTCACCGTTGTGTCCTCGTCACCAATGGCCATAAAGAGAGGCGGGGTCGGACCATTGATCAAATTCACGGGTGCGTCGTCGGCGCTATGGCGATCTGGAAACATGGTGACATATTTCTCCGCTTGCAGCGGAAACGCCCCATAAGGCCCCGCTAAGCCGACCATACCGGCAACGACTTGACAAACCTCCACCCCCTGGGCACGTAGATATTTAGGTTCTACCGTGGCCATCATGGCATTATAGGCACCAGCCGAATGGCCAATAACGATCACGCCTTGCTTGGAATAGCGCTTTGCAGTGTAGGCAATAGCGGCGGCGGTATCGTTGATAAACTCTGGATATATCACTTCAGGGTAGAGACGGTAATTAGAAATAACCGTGGTATAGCCCTGGCTAGCAAAGGATTCGCCGACAAATTTATATATATCTTTGGTCCCGCTGTCCCAGGAGCCGCCGTGAACAAACACGACAACAGGCGCGTTTTCCTTGGGCTGTTTGGGCTGATATATATCCAGCTTTTGCCGCTCACCGTCACCATAAGCCACACTCTTGTCCAGCTTATAACTGCCCGACGGGGTGATGGTATTTAGAAACTTGACCGGTGCACAAGCTGCAAACATAAACAATGCAACAATAACCGAGATGAGAAAAATGAATATACGAAGCTTCATAACCTTATCCTAACAACATGAATTAGCTTGGCTGGGATCGGTGGTCAATTTGGCCGCACCTTTTTTGGTCTCGCTTGGGTCGCGGCGGCGCACTGCGCAATCTGGAAACTCTATCTTGTCCGCAACCTCTATGGCCGGTTCAATATAAGCAAATTGTCCCCCGTAAGGCTCTTTTTGCAGCAATTTAAATGTCTTGGCGCAAACCGCAGAGCGTTCGCCGCGCTTAAACACATGGCCGTCATCATCCTTAATATGCAGCCACGGCCCCAGATAAATAACCGCCTGGTT
>QIKS01000024.1 GCA_003233025.1 Hellea balneolensis
CATTATAATTTGCGGCTTGAACGGATCGGCACCAGACGGATCAAACAAAAAGGCTTTAAAGGCGACACCATACATTGCCGGGTTTATTATATCCCCGTCTCCGGTTTCGACCCTGAAGACTTACCAGACGCAGGCGAAAGACGGGCGCCGATCAATTTATATCTGGCGCATTATCCGGACTCTGGCCTGTATATCCCGGTGCGCATGAGCTATAAAATCAGTGGATTTACAGCCGTCATCAAAGCCCGAAACATCAAAATTACAACACGGTGACCGGTTAGAGCCTGTCAGCACCTATAATGAAACGGCGCTTTGGGCGGCAATCATGTCAAAATCAAGGCAGGGGTTTGTCAAAGCTTTGCCGCAATTGTGCGCTAATAAGAGATTGACTTGATACACCCCGCCGTGAGGGCTAGGGTAAAACAGAACAAAAAAACCGCGCGCGGCCCAAGGCGGGGTATAAAAGGAGTGTCAAAATGGCGAACATAGTATTGGTGGATGATGACGAAAATATCTTAAGTTCGGTCTCGATTTTCTTGGAAGATACCGGGCATACAGTGCGGACATTTCACGATGGGCCCAGCGCCCTGGCGGCTCTGACAAAACAGCCCGGTGATTTGGCGGTCTTTGACATTAAAATGCCTGGCATGGACGGGCTGGAGTTGTTGCGCCGCTTGCGACAAAGTTCCAATTTACCGGTTATTTTTCTCACCTCCAAAGATGATGAATTTGACGAAGCTATTGGGTTAAATCTGGGCGCGGATGATTATATCACCAAACCATTTTCCCAACGCCTATTGGGCGAGCGTATCAAGGCGGTCTTGCGCCGGGTCAAGCTTGGCGGTGTCGATGCGCCTGTGTTCCAAGAGGGCAGCGACAAGGTTATCAAGCGCGGTTCCTTATTGCTGGACGAAGACAGACATGCGTGTGCATGGAAGGGGGAGCCAGTGCGCTTGACGGTGACGGAGTTTTTAATTTTGCAAGCCTTGGCCAAACGCCCCGGTTTTGTCAAAAGCCGCGACCAGTTAATGGACGCCGCCTATGACGACCAGATCTATGTGGACGACAGGACGATTGACAGTCACATTAAAAGGCTGCGCAAGAAATTTCGAAAAACAGATAAGGAATTTGACGGTATCGAAACCCTGTACGGCATTGGCTATAAATATAAAGAAGCATAAAATTAACGCAAATTTGCTACTTCTCTGCAAACCACGGAGAAACCTGCCATGAGCGCAGACACAAAGCCCCGATTTAAATTACGCCCATTACGCCGCAAGGGTGGACGGCGCTTTATTGGGTTCTCGACATTGGCACGGATGATTTTCTTATCCAATTTGCTTGGCCTGATTATTTTGATCATCGGCGCCCTGACCCTCAACCAGTTTTCGCGCGAGCTGGTCGATGCCAAAGTTGACAGCCTGACATCGCAAACGCGCCTGATCACAAATTTACTCGGCGATCAGGCGACCGGTGACGGCGAGGTCGCTGTGCTTGATGAGGCCCAAGCCATAAGAGTTATCCGCCGTATCGATGTGCCGCAAAAAGCGCGAATCCGGTTATATGACAAGAACGCACGCCTGATCGCAGACAGTGATTTTCTCAATGACCATGTGGAAGTTGGCGCGCTTGATCCGATATTTCCAGAAACGCCAACCGTGGTGCCAAAAACAAAATGGTGGGTAAATTTACAGTCCTGGGTCGATAGGCAAATTAACAAGCTTCCTTTGTTTAAACGCCAACGTGACCGACTGCAAAGACATTTGGAACAAGATATCAAAGCCGCGCTTTTAGGAGAAACCATATCAGAAGCGCAATATGAGCAAGAAGATCTTATTGTTGTTGTGGCTATGCCGGTAAAACGGGTGCGCGACATTCAAGGGGTTATTGTTTTTGAAACCCATGATGTCGACGCGATATTGGCGGCGCAAAGGCGAGGGCTCACGCCGATTATTCTCATTGCTATTGTCGCGTCCGCCCTGTCCTCCGTAGCCCTGACCCTGTTTATAGCCTTGCCTGTGCGCCAATTGGCCCGCGCCGCCGAACAGGTAATGCGGTCTTCCAAAAGGCGCGACGCCATACCGGATTTATCGGCGCGCAGTGACGAGATCGGGGATTTATCTGTGGTCTTGCGCAAAATGACAGCAGGGCTGTATAGCCGCATTGACGACATTGCCAATTTTGCCGCCGATGTCGCCCATGAAATTAAAAACCCGCTCACCTCATTGCGGTCAGCAAGTGATACTTTGGCCATTGCCAAAACCGAAGCCCAGCGCAATAAAATGATTGAGATTATCAAAAACGATGTCAACCGCATGGACCGGCTGATCACCGATATTTCCAAAGCCTCGCGCATGGACGCCGCCTTGGCCCGCGAACCGGCCGCGCCTTTGGATATTGAAAAATTTCTCACCGGCATTACCGATTTTTACACACAAACCCGCCGCGAAACCGGTGTTGATGTCATCATGTTATCACAGCCCAACCCGGATGCAGATGCCCACCCCATGATCGTCCGGGCTTTGGAAAATTCTCTTGGCCAGGTCTTGCGCAATCTGATTGACAATGCCCTGACATTTTCCCCCAAAGCTACACCCAAAAACCAACCTCCCAGCATTCGCCTAAAAGCGCGAACAGATGGACAAGACACCGATCCGTCGGTCGTCATAACCATCGATGATGACGGGCCGGGGATTTCAGCCGACAATATGGAAGACATATTTGGTCGCTTCTATACCCAAAGGCCGGACGGCACCGCCTTTGGCAGCCACTCAGGTCTGGGCCTAGCCATTTGTCGCCAAATTATGAACGCCCATCACGGCACGATAAAAGCGGCCAATCGGCAAGACAAAAACGGCAAGATACAAGGCGCACGCTTTACCCTGACCTTGCCCCTGCACACACTCTCCTAACCAAAGTCTTTACAAGAAACTGTCTTTTTTAAAAATCAAAGCTTTTCATTGGCGGATATTTTTGTTTAAGTGGCTTTTCGAGTTAAGAGGGGTTCGATGTGATTGGTCTTGTTATTGTCACCCATGGTTCTTTGGCCGATGAGCTGCGCCGGGCTGCGGAGCATGTGGTTGGCCCGATGTCCCACATGCAAACCGTCTGCATTGGTGCGGACGATGATTTGGAGCAAGCTTCCGATGCCATTCGCGCCGGTATCGCAGATGCAGATCAAGGCCAGGGTGTGTTGCTGCTGACAGACATGTTTGGCGGCACGCCGTCCAATTTGTCTATTTCCATGCTTAAAGAAGACGTGTTGGAAGTGGTGGCCGGGGTTAATTTACCCATGTTGATAAAATTATCCCAAGCCCGGGAAGACCAGGTCTTAAGCGAGCTTGCCAATACCGCCAAAACGGCAGGACGACACTATATTGCCATTGCCTCGGAAATTATCGCCGGAGATGAAAAGCATTGAACCCGGCTATACCCATAAAAACGGCCCGGGTAACATTGTCCAACAGGCGCGGATTGCACGCACGGGCGGCGGTAAAATTTGTCAAGCTGGGACAAACATTTACATCGGAAATTAAAGTGACCAGTTGTAATGATATTTGCCAGGAAACGGTGGTTGGAAACTCGATCATGGAGCT
>QIKS01000184.1 GCA_003233025.1 Hellea balneolensis
TGAACGATATTGCCCAAAAACTTGACGCAAATGATAAGGGAGAGCGGGACGGAAAAATCGGCTTTGCCGACTTGCTACAAGATTATCGCGCCCCCCGAACCCAGCGACAAAAAAGCGATAATTGCGCCGCCCGCATCCGCGACGAACGCCGCCGGGTCGAGCAACAATGCCGGGCGGGCCGGCGTTAACACACGGCCTTCTAATCCCCCTCATCCAAATGAGGTTTGTCCGGTTCGCCAAGTTCCAATTTGCCTATTTTTTCAGACCGCGAATTAATCTTGCGGCTGGAGGTTAAAATGTTCTTGCGGCTGGAGGTTAAAATGTCGTCCACATCTTTGTTGGCCATGGCAAAGTGGGCGCGTAATTTCTCGGTGCGCTGGGAAAGCCTGCCGACATCATCGCTGAGCATGCCAACTTCTTTTTGAATGGTATGGGCGTGTTCGCGCATGGCGGCGTCTTTCATGACGGCGCGCATGGTGTGCAAGGTGGCCATAAAGGTTGTCGGGGAGACGATCATTACTTTCTGAGCAAACCCTTTATCGACCAGATCGGTAAAATTGGTGTGTAGTTCCGCGTAAATTGCCTCGGAGGGTAAAAACAACAGGGCGATTTCGTAGGTTTCGCCGAAGATCAGATATTTATCGGCGATCGCTTTGATATGAACGTTAACATCACGGCGAAAATCGCGGCTCGCCGTTAATTTGTCAGCTTCGGACGTGGCCTCCATAAGCCGCTTCCAACTTTCAAGCGGAAATTTGCTGTCGACGGCAACATGGCCCTGATCGCCAGGCAAATGGATGAGCGCGTCAACCTGTTTGTTATTGGAAAGCTTTGCTTGAAAGCTATAGGCGCTGGGGGGCAGGAAATTTTCGATTAAATCTTGCATTTGTTTCTCGCCAAATGCCCCGCGAGATTGTTTGTTAGACAGGATGTTTTGTAAGCCCGAAACCTCACTGGCCAATGTTTCGATATTTTTTTGCGCTCGGTCGATGAGGGCGAGCCGCTCATGCAGGTTTTTAAGGTTCTGCGTGCTGCGTTCCTGGTTTTCGCTCAAGGATTGTCCGACTTTATGGGACACCTGATCGAGCCGCTGATCCAGGCTGTGGCGCAGTTTTTCTTCGCGGTTTGCCGCGTCCTCGGAAAATTGCGACAGCCTGCCTTGCATCTGGGTTTGTTGTTGGGACATGTCGGCTAAATATTGCTCTATTTTCCCGCCCGAGCGGCGCGTGAAAAACACAGCGATGAGGGCGCCTAGCAATAAAAGAACGCCGGCGAGAATGATGTCTACGATTGTAAGTTCAATATCAAAAAAAATGAGAATGGGCTCCATAACCGCAGTCTTTCATACCATAATGGCTTTGGCAAATACTTGACGAATGTAAATGCGCAACCTACATCAGAGCCATGACAATACGCCCCATATTAACGGTACCCAATCCGATCTTAAAACAGATATCCAAACCGGTTACAGACGTAACGGACGCAACCCGCGCTTTGATGGACGATATGTTGGAAACCATGTACGCGGCGCCCGGCATTGGCTTGGCGGCGGTGCAAATTGGTGTGCCCTTAAATATTATCGTCATGGATTTGGCCCGCGAGGAAGAGCCGCCAAATCCGCAATATTTTATCAACCCCGAAATCCTCCGCAGCGACGAAGAAACCACGCCCTATGAGGAGGGATGTTTGTCCGTTCCAGAGGTGTTTGAGGAGGTTGAGCGCGCCAAAGAAGTCAAGCTGCGCTATATCAATTATCACGGCGAGCAGATTGAAGAATGGGCCGAGGGGCTTTACGCCGTCTGTATCCAGCACGAGATGGATCATCTTAAAGGCATTTTGTTTATTGATTATCTATCGCGGCTCAAGCGAACACGGGCGGTTAAAAAAGTGCAGAAGGCTGAAAAACTTAAAGGCAATTTGTAATGGCTTTGCGCTTGGCATTTATGGGAACGCCTGAATTTGCCGTGCCGTCTTTATCGGAGATTTTGGCGTCCGGCCATGAGGTGGTGCGGGTTTATACCCAGCCGCCAGCCAAGGCCGGGCGCGGCAAGCAGGTGCGCAAAAGCCCGGTGCATCAATTTGCCGAAATTATGGCCATTCCCGTCCATACACCACAAAGCTTTCGCAAAAAATCTGTGATTGACGATTTTGCCGCCCTTAATCTAGACGTGGCGTGCGTTGTTGCTTATGGCCAAATCTTGCCGACGCGGGCACTGGATGCGCCGCACTATGGCTGTCTCAATCTACACGGCTCCCGCTTGCCGAGATGGCGCGGCGCAGCCCCTATCCAGCGAGCGATTATGGCGGGGGACAGGGAAACGGCGGCGCAAATAATGCAGATGGAGAAGGGGCTGGACAGCGGCCCTATTTTGCTGTCTGAAACCTTGGAAATAGGCGCGGCGGAAACCGCTGGTCAGCTTCACGACCGCCTGTCGCGTATTGGCGCAAGCTTGTGGCCACGGGCGCTGGTGGCCTTGGAGCGCGGCGGGTTAACCCCGAGCATTCAAGCAGGGGACAGCACATATGCCCGCAAGATTGAGAAATTTGAAACCCGGCTGGATTGGAGCTTGCCCGCCGCGCAATTGCACAATCATATCAGAGGACTTTCGCCGTTTCCAGGGGCGTGGTGCGAACTGCCGGGGGGCAAGCAAAGCTATGTGCGCGCTAAAATCCACCAAGCCCGTGTTGAAGACGCGGCGGGCGCGCCGGGGCAAGTGCTGGACGATAATTTATTGATTGCGTGTGGCGATAAAGCTTTGCGGATATTGCGCCTACAACCCGCCGGGAAATCGGTTATGGAGGCAAGCGAATATTTACGCGGTCGTCCTTGTCCCCGCGATCTGGTTTTGTCATGAGGCGCTATAAACTGACCATTGAATATGACGGCGCGGCCTTTGTTGGCTGGCAAATCCAAAAGAACCAGCCAAGCGTTCAGGAAGAAATCGCCAAAGCTTGTCAAGCCATTGACGGTGTGCTGCCCAAAGTGTTTGGCGCCGGGCGCACCGACAGCGGCGTCCATGCTTTGGGACAAGTGGCCCATGTGGATTTACAAAAAGAACTACGCCCGGACAAAGTACGCGACGGACTTAATTTTCATCTGGCCGGGCAAGCGATTTCCGTGCTGTCGGCGCAACATGTTCCGGATGATTTCCATGCCCGCTTTGACGCGGTCTCGCGTGAATATTTATACAGGCTGATCGATCGCCGCCCCAAGCTGGCCCTGGACGCGGGGCGGGTGTGGCGCCTGCCGGTCAAGTTAAATGCAGACGCTATGCACCACGCGGCGGGTGTGTTAATCGGCGAGCATGATTTTACCACATTTCGCGATAAGAACTGCCAATCTAAATCACCGATAAAAAGGCTCGATGATTTGAGCGTTCAGCGGGTCGGAGCGGAAATCCATATCCGGGCCAAGGCCCGTTCCTTCTTGCACCGCCAAATCCGCTCCATCACAGGGACATTGGCGCAGGTTGGCACGGGGAAATTGTTCAGCGCCGACGTGGAAATGATTTTAAAAGCAAAAGACCGTAAAGCTTGCCCGCCCGTCGCCCCGCCTGAGGGGCTATATTTGACCAAGGTGGCTTATTAAACCAGGGCCTGCACCATGCCGAGATAGAGCACCATCATGCTGGTAGCGTTGATCAAGACAGCGGCGAAAACACCGCCGACCCAATCGAAATCGGCGACGCGGACGGCGAGGCGAATATCCATTGCCAATGTACCGAGATAAAAAGCAAGGCCGATCATATAGGCGACACTAAAGGGGAGCAGCCCAACCAGATAAAGTCCAAAGCCGGAGGTCATGCCGGCCACGGTAAACAA
>QIKS01000095.1 GCA_003233025.1 Hellea balneolensis
AGACAATGCCGACATAAAATGCGATCCCGTACGCCTGGAGATTTTCAACAATCTGTTCATGTCCATTGCCGAGCAAATGGGCGCGGTTTTGCAAAACACCGCCAGCTCGGTCAATATTAAAGAGCGCCTGGATTTTTCCTGCGCAATCTTTGACGCAAATGGCGCGCTGGTGGCCAATGCTCCCCATATGCCGGTTCATATTGGCTCCATGGACGCCAGTGTGAAAGCCTTGATGGACAGCGGTTTGACCATGGAAGCTGGGGACAGTTTTGTTCACAACAACCCTTATGACGGCGGCACGCATCTGCCTGATATCAATGTCATCACGCCGGTGTTTGACACATCAAAAACATCAATTCTTTTCTTTGTCGCCAGCCGGGGCCACCATGCGGATATTGGCGGCCTATCGCCTGGATCTATGTCACCTTTGGCGACAAATATTGAAGAAGAAGGCGTGCTTATCGACTGTATGAAGCTGGCCGGGGATGGTAAATTTCTACGCCGCGACATCCAACATGTTCTCACATCTGCCCGCTATCCGGCGCGCAATCCTGCGGCCAATATTGCCGATCTGAAAGCGCAAATTGCCGCCAATACAAAGGGCGCATTTGAATTACAAGCCCTGTGCAAAACCTACGGACTTAACATTGTGCGCGCCTATATGGCCCACTGCCAAGACCACGGCGAGGAAAGTGTACGCCGGGCCATTGCCAAGCTCAAAGACGGAAAATTTGAACTTGAACTTGACCAACATAAATCCGGCGGCGGCGCTAAAATCTGCCTGTCGATAAAGGTCGATACCAAAGCCCGCACGGCCCGCATAGATTTTACCGGCACCAGCCCGGAGCGTAGCGATAATTTCAACGCCCCCGTCGCCGTTACCCACGCAGCTGTCCTCTATGTTTTTCGCTGCCTTGTGGCCAGCGACATCCCCTTAAACGCCGGCTGCTTGCGGCCCCTGGACATTCATGTGCCAGACGGCTGTATGTTAAGCCCCAAATTCCCCGCAGCGATTGTCGCGGGTAATGTAGAGTTAAGCCAAGCCATCACCAATGCCTTGTTTGGCACTTTGGGCGTGTTAGGCTCGTCGCAAGCCACCATGAACAATTTGACATTTGGCAATGAGACCTACCAATATTACGAAACCATTTGTTCTGGCGCGCCGGCGGGGCCAGGCTTTGACGGCGCAGACGCTATCCACACCCATATGACAAATTCCCACCTGACCGATCCAGAAATTTTGGAACTTCGCTTGCCTGTTCGCCTACAAACATTTGAGATTATGCGCGGCTCTGGCGGGCGCGGCCAGTATAATTCTGGCGACGGGGTAAAGCGGGCTTTGACATTTCTGGAAGACATGGACTGTTCGATATTATCGGGCAACCGCATTGTCCCTTGTTTTGGCAGCCAAGGCGGCGCGCCGGGGCGTCTGGGCAAAAATACGATTGTGCGTCAGGATGGTGAACGCCAAACCCTAAAAGGATGCGATACGACGAAAGTAAGGCCCGGCGACACATTCATAGTGGAAACCCCGACGGGCGGCGGCTATGGTGCGCCTAAAGAAAGGACTTAGGCAATGGTCGCTGCAATTATTGGGGGTACGGGCATTTATGCTCTTGACGATATGAAGCTTCACCGCGAGACGGTGAAGACGCCCTATGGCGACGTCAACATTGAGCGGACGGATCAGTTGGTTTTTATCAACCGCCACGCCCCAGACCACAGCGTCCCCCCTCACAATGTCAATTACCGCGCCCATATCAAAGCCTTGAGCCAATTGGGCGTAAGCAGGATTTGTGCAACATTTGCGGTTGGCTCAATCAATCCCGAATTTGACCTGGCCGTGCCGGTTATTCTGAACGACTTCATCGATTTTTCGTCAGGCCGCAAACACACATTTTTTGAGACACTTAAAGACGCAAAGGGCCATGTTGATATGAGTGTCCCCTTTTGCCCAAGTTTAAGCACCGCCTTAAAAACCGAAGCCGCCAAGCAAAACCTGACCATACGCTCTGGCGGGGTTTATGCCAGCACCAACGGCCCGCGCTTTGAAACCCCGGCAGAAATTCGCAGCTATCGGGCAGCGGGCGCAGATGTTGTTGGCATGACACTTTGTCCTGAACTGCCTTTGGCCAAAGAGGCGGGCATGTCCTATGCCGGCTTTGCCTATTCGATCAATTGGGGCGCAGGCATGACGCCAAATATTGAACTTCACACTGAAAACATAGACGATATCAAAGCCAAGATGCTGGCCGTGATGATTGGTGCTTTGCGCAACACCAATGACGATCAATGCCAAGCCGCACCGATATTATAGAACCCTCAAGCTCTTGTGCCAGCAGAGGAATTTACGGCTAAAACTGGCTTTCGAACTTTGCGAATTTTTCGTCCAGTTTTTGGATAAGAGCCGCTTTCGTCGCCTCGTCTACGAACGCATATTTAAGGGCGTTGTAGGTAGAGGATTTTAGCTCATCATAACTGAGATCAAACTCTTTACTGGCGCGCATATATTCATAGGTGAGATCAATGCGCGCGACGCCTTCATCGTCGGTTGAAAATGCCATGGGCACACCGGCGGCGCGGTAAATACTAAACGGATGCAAAGAGCCTGTAATCCCTAAAATCGCATCGCTTGAGGTTAGATTAATCTCAACCATAATTTCATTGTCAGCCATGTATTTGAGCAATTGCTTATACCCGGTTTCAAACACAATACCCGTGCCGTGCCCGATACGTTTAGCCCGGCCAATTTCAATGGCGTCGCGAATATGAAAGCGCAGCTCGTCTGGATGGACAAGCCCCAGCCATAATTCGCCCGCATGTAGGGACACATTGCGCGGCCCTAAAGTGTCGTAGAGATAACCGATCTGGCGCATATGTTCGCCGTAATATTTAAGTGCAATAAAGTCGTCTTCGGGTGCCACAAGGTTCGTGCCGACAAACCGGTCGTCCTCACCCATAAGATGCCAGCCGAAAATCGTATGGGCATAAACCGCCGCCAATGGAAGTGTGCGCACGGGCTGGTTTAAAAAACGAACCTCCACGGCACAGCCCGGTTTTGCCCGATCCGTCCCGCAGCCCAAAAGGGCGTCTTTGCGGGCGATAGCAATGTCGATATCCTTGCGCGCCCGCGCCACCATGTCTGGTAGTGCGCGGCCAAATTCGCCGTCCATCAAAGTTTTGTAATCAGCTTGCGCGTCGCCGCTCATGGCGAGACCGCCGACCATGGGCAATATGGTTTCAAACAACTCCATTGTATGGAGCAGCTCCAAATAAAGCACGTTTTGTTCGCCGGCTAAATTAGCGGTTTCGGCAACCATATCGCCAAACCGTGACGGCAAGGCGGCCATGGAACCAAAGGTTCTAAAAAACTGGTCATGGCCGCTCCAGCCGGCATAGGGCACAAAATCGCGCAAGGAAAACCGTTCGATCACTTCATTGCGCAATACCTGATTACCCACCAGAGCAGTTTTCACATCAGCTAAAGGCGCACAGCCATCAACGCCAGGAAAGCGGATCACCAACTGCGCTACGTCGAGACAAAGCCCATCTTCTTCGGCCCATTTTATCCAGCTTT
>QIKS01000018.1 GCA_003233025.1 Hellea balneolensis
GGGAAGCCGTCCGCACACCGGTTCATCTCGTTTCTTTACGACCATGAGCGGCGCGATGAAGCTGGGCTGCTCAATGTCGAGCCAGCGATTTTGCGCCGTAAAATGAATGCTTCTGTTTATTATAAAACCGATACCCACTGGACGGGTTACGGGGCTTATGAAGCTTACCGTCTGGTCATGGAGCAGTTTGCGGCTTTCCCGGTTTTAAAGCGTGATCGATTGGTGCATCGGGAGATACAGGAATT
Organism: Hellea balneolensis; assembly: GCA_003233025.1. Classification (GTDB taxonomy): domain Bacteria; phylum Pseudomonadota; class Alphaproteobacteria; order Caulobacterales; family Maricaulaceae; genus Robiginitomaculum_A; species Robiginitomaculum_A balneolensis_A. The sequence goes on from QIKS01000018.1 coordinate 246, forward strand.
TTCTGGTGATCTTGCAAGCCTACGAGGGTTGGCGGGCGAAATGAACGAAAAATTGGCAGGTATTACGGCACCTGCGCCGCGCCTTGCGCGTACCATGACCTGGCTAGATGATGACAGCAAGATCAAAACTTGGCGCACTTCGGTTAACACCAACGACAAAGCGGACGGCACAGTGCTTGTGATTATCGGCGATTCGTTTTCAAATGTGTTCATGCCTTTTTTCGCCCATAGTTTTGATAAAATCATTTTCGTCCATCACAAAAATGGCGCTTTCGATTTTCAAGCTGTGCTGGCTTACGAGCCAGATGCGGTTTTATTTGCGCCTGTGGAAAGGTTCGCTCTCATACTGGCCGGCGGCATGTCTATTGATTAAGCAGTTCTGGCACTTGCCATAAGGGGCGGGGCATGTTTTAAGGCGGACATGACACGAAAAGCTTTATATCCAGGCACCTTTGATCCCTTAACCAATGGTCATTTTGATATCATCCAACGGGCGATGAAATTATGCGACCACCTAACCATCGGTGTTGCCATCAACCATGAAAAAAACCCGTTATTTGATTTGGCCGAGCGCTCGGAAATGGTGCGTTTGGCTGTGACGGAAATGGACGGCGATTGTGAAGTTGTTGTTGCGCCTTTTGAAGGGCTTTTGATGAAATTTGTTGAAAGCATTGGTGCCTCCATGATTGTGCGGGGCCTGCGCGCCGTTTCGGATTTCGAATATGAATTTCAGATGGTTGGCATGAACCAAAAATTAAACCCGAATATCGAAACGATCTTTTTAATGGCAGATGCGCAAAACCAGGCGATTGCCTCCAGATTGGTTAAGGAAATCGCCAGGCTCGGCGGGGATGTCAGTGCCTTCGTCAGCCCGGCAGTCCAAAAGCGTTTAGCGGAGAAGTATACATGATGATACGTTTAGTTTTGCCCATATTCTGTGCTGGCACTTTGATGACAACAAGCGCTTGCGCGCAAGAACAAGACGTTCAAAACCAGCCGGAGCAAAGCTTGCGACTTGTTGAAGCCGAAGCGACGTTGGAGACAATTGCGCAAGATTGGCGTGATATTGATCCGGAAAATACGCTTTATATTACAACGGATTACGGCACTTTCGTCATTGAATTTGCGCCTGAATTTGCACCTAATCATGTGACGCAAATTAAAACATTGGCCCGACAAAAATTTTATGACAACATCACATTTCACCGGGTGATCAAAGATTTCATGAACCAGACAGGCGACCCGAAAGGAGACGGTACGGGCAGTTCGGCTTTGCCTGATTTGGGCGCAGAATTTACCTTTCGCCGCCCGTCTAATATGTCGGTCACATTAGTTGGGAAAGAATTGTATAGCGGCGGTAGCGGCGAAATAGATACGGGTTTTTACAAAGCCTTTCCCCTTGCAACTCAGCCTATTGCCCAATCCATTTTAACCAAAGACGGCAAGGTTGAAGCTTGGGGTTTGCATTGCCCGCGCACGACATCCATGGCCAGATCGGGTGAGCCGAACAGTGCCAATTCTCAATTTTTCCTGATGCGCGGTATCGCAACCCAGCTTAACCAGCAATATTCGGTTTGGGGCGCTGTGGTTTGGGGCCGGGAAGGCTTAACCCGGATTAAAGTTGGCAGTGTTGGCGAGGACAAAAATTTCGTTCCCGATGTTATGAGGAGCATGCGGGTCGGGAGCGACGTGCCGCAAGACGAGCGCTTGGCCGTCCAGGTTATGAAAACCGACGGGGCGGCGTTTCAAACCTATTTAGAGGGCCTCAAAAGCGCGAGCGGAAAATTACCGGCGGTTTGTGACATTACTGTCCCGACCCGCCTCAAACCTTAACTTAAAAATTAAACCTATAAGAGGATGAGAACATGGCTGATAAGCTGATAATGAGCGTTGATACGGGCGATATTGTCATAAAACTGCGGCCAGATTTGGCGCCAAAACATGTGGCGCAAATCACCAAATTAGTCGATGAAGGTTATTATGACGGCCTGACATTCCACCGGGTCATCGACGGATTTATGGCCCAGGGCGGCTGTCCGGACGGGACAGGCATGGGCGGATATAAAGATAATATTGACGCCGAATTTAGCGCCGAGCCGCATGTGCGCGGCGTCTGTTCTATGGCCCGTTCTCAAAGCCCAAATTCGGCCAGTTCACAGTTTTTTATCTGTCTGGACGCAGCAGGGTTTTTGGATAATCAATATACGGTTTGGGGTGTGGTTGAAAGCGGTATGGATCATGTAGACGCCCTGCCCAAAGGCGAACCGCCCGTTGTTGCAGGCAAGATTGTCAAAGTGGTCACGGCCTGATAAACATCTGTATCGTAAGAAATGAAAAGGGGCTTATGGCCCCTTTTTTTAATTGCCGGATTTCGCTATGAATGTTGATTTGTTTAATTTCGATCTTCCCGAAGACAGGATCGCTTTGCGGCCTGTCAGCCCTCGTGATTTGGCAAAATTATTACATGTTGAGGACGGTAAAACGCAAGATTATACGGTCGCTGATTTGCCGAATTTACTGGCTCCTGGCGATGTGTTGGTGGTGAACGATACGCGGGTTTTAAAGGCAAAATTACAAGGCGTTAGAGAGGCCCGAAAACACGGCGGCGGCGGGGATGTTAACATCGGAATTAACCTACATAAAAGAACCGCACCTGATAAATGGCGCGCATTCGTTAAACCTGCCAAGCGTCTGAAAACAAGCGATAAAATTGTTATTTCTGATATATTGAACGCAATCGTTTATGATAAAAAAGACGGCGGCGATATTGATCTTAAATTTAACAAATCCGGCGCAGATCTAGACGCAGTAATCGCCGAATTGGGCAGCGTACCTTTGCCGCCTTATATCGCCAAACAGCGCGCCGTTGATAGCCGCGACGTTCGTGATTACCAAACCGTCTTTGCCGCGCATCTTGGCTCGGTGGCGGCGCCAACGGCGGGGCTGCATTTCACGCCTGAACTTTTGGAGCGGCTTGCCGCGAAGGGCGTGAAAATTGCGCGGTTGACATTGCACGTTGGGGCCGGGACTTTTTTGCCGATTTCCCACAGTGACACGGATGACCACGTCATGCACAGCGAATGGTATTCAATCCCGCCAGAGGCCGTCGCGCTGATTAACCAGGCCAAGCGGGTGGTTGCTGTCGGCACCACCGCCCTGCGCGCTTTGGAAAGTAGTGCGCGCCATAATGGGGCGCTCAAAGCGGAGAGCCGCGAGACGGATATTTTCATCACGCCGGGGTATAAATTTGCTGTGGTTGACGGGTTGATGACAAATTTCCATCTGCCGAAATCGACATTATTTATGTTGGTCAG
>QIKS01000293.1 GCA_003233025.1 Hellea balneolensis
GCCGGGACATATACGCTGGAGCCTTTGGACGGGATGCGCAGGGTAATCGCCAAGCGGCTGACGGAAAGTTTTCGTGATGTGCCGCATTTCCCGCTCAACGTGGATTGTGAAATCGACGATTTACTGGCCATGCGTAAAGAATTAAATGCACAAGCCCCGGAAGGTGTGAAAATCTCGGTTAATGATATGCTCATCCGGGCCAGTGCCTTGGCGCTCAAACAAGTGCCTGAGGCCAATGCCAGTTTTACGCCAGACGGGATCGCCTACCATAACAATGCCGATGTCGCCGTCGCCGTGGCCATTGACGGCGGGCTGATAACGCCGATTGTTCGCCAAGCAGAAAACAAAGGCTTGTCGATTATATCTGTAGAGATGAAAGATTTGGCCGCCCGTGCGCGGGAGCGCAAATTGAAGCCGCAAGAGTTTCAGGGCGGCACGTTTTCATTGTCTAATCTGGGCATGATGGGCATAAAATCTTTCGGCTCGATCATCAATCAGCCCCAAGGCATGATTTTATCCGTCGGCGCAGGCGCGCCTGGCCCCGTGGTGCGTGACGGCAAATTGGTCGTCGCCACGGTGATGTCCGTGACATTGAGCTGTGACCACCGGGTGGTCGACGGGGCCATCGGTGCCCGTTGGCTGCAAGCCTTTAAACGCATGGTTGAAAAACCAGTCACCATGATGCTTTAGGGGGTTTTATGTCTGCGGATACAAATTTCGATGTGATTATAATTGGCTCTGGCCCAGGCGGATATGTCAGTGCAATCCGCGCCGCGCAATTGGGACTTAAGACGGCAATTGTCGAGAAAGAGGCCATAGGCGGGGTGTGTTTGAATTGGGGCTGTATCCCGACCAAGGCCTTGCTGCGTTCGGCCGAGATTTATCACAATATGCAACACGCTGGTGATTATGGTCTGAGCGCCACACCGGGGTTTGATTTGGCGGCTATTGTCAAGCGCTCACGCGGTATTGCCGATCAGCTTTCCGGCGGAGTTAAGTTTTTGATGAAGAAGAATAAAATCACCGTGATCGAAGGTTTTGCCAAATTGGAAAAAGCAACACCCGCGCCCAAGGTCGTGGTCGGTGCAAAAACCTACCGGGCCAAACATGTGATTTTGGCCACAGGCGCACGGGCTAGAACCATGCCCCAAGTCGGGCTAGAGCCGGACGGGAAATATATATGGACGGCGAAAGAAGCCATGGTTCCAAAGCAGTTGCCCAAGCGGCTTTTGGTCATAGGGTCGGGGGCGATCGGTATGGAATTTGCTTCCTTTTACAACAGTTTTGGCAGCGAGGTGACGGTGGTTGAAATGCTCGAGCGTATCTTACCGGCCGAAGACGCGGAGATTTCGGCTCTGGCAGAGAAAAGCTTTGTAAAAAAGGGTATGAAAATTATAACCGGGGCGAAAGTTGACAGTGTCAAACCCGGTAAGGCCGATATTACGGCGATAATATCGGGAAAACCCCAGATATTTGACCGGATTATTTTGGCCATTGGTATTGTTGGCAATACGGAAGATATGGGGCTTGAAGCTTTGGGCGTCGAGATTGAGCGCAGCCATATCAAGGTCGACGAATTTTCGCGCACCAAAACCCCGGGGCTTTATGCCATTGGCGATGTGACAACCCCGCCTTGGTTGGCCCATAAAGCTTCCCATGAAGGGGTGATCTGCATTGAGAAAATCGCCGGCGGTAATCCCCATCCCTTAAATGCCAACCGCATTCCTGGCTGCACGTATTGCCAGCCGCAAATCGCCAGTGTTGGCCTAAGCGAAGCGGCGGCGATTAAGGCGGGCTATGAAACCCGTATTGGCCGGTTTCCTTTTATTGGTAATGGTAAAGCGATCGCATTGGGGGAACCGGAAGGCTTAATTAAAACCGTATTTGATGCCAAGACCGGCGAGCTATTGGGCGCCCATATGATCGGCGCAGAAGTGACGGAGCTTATTCAGGGCTATGTTATTGCCCAGGGCCTCGAAACCACGGAAAGGGAATTGATGGAGACGGTATTTCCTCATCCGACCTTGTCGGAAATGATGCACGAAACTGTATTATCAGCCTATGATAAAGCGCTACACATTTAGAGATTTTTGTTTGCGCCGCGCCAGAAAATTGGCGAACTTTGTTTTGAGACCAAGCGCCGGTTTTTCAATCAAATACCAAGACAATGCAGCCAGGGCGATAGTAACCGGGGTTGATATGAGGATAAGCTGCCAAACACTAATATCGGCCCAGAAATGCTTGAAGCCTTGCAGCACCGCCCAGTGGTAAATATAAATACCGTAGGATAAATCCGTGCCGGATTGCAAAAAATTAAGCCGGGGGAATTTGACATAGGCGGCCCAAAACAATCCGTATCCGATGGCTAAGGTCAATAGGACTTCGAAAATCACGCTGTTGTGCGCCAAGGCGGCTATCCCAAAGAAAACCGGTACGAGCCAGGCTCTGAAATTGATGCGCTCGCGGTAAGCATAAATACATGCGCCCAAACCATAACACATGCCAAAGCGTAACAAGCTTTGCGCGGTTGCGGGCAATTGATCATAAAGACCGCTATAAAGCGCCACAGGCAATGCCACAGCAAATAGGATAAATTGCCCGGCCAACATCCAGCGCGCCCGCATCAGACCGAGCGTAAATGCCAATAATGTGCCGATATAAGCAAGAACCTCATAGCGAAGTGTCCACAAGGCACCCGACGCGATGTGTTCAGAATTATTCGGGACAATGCCGGGTAAAGCCATATCCGTATCCCCGAATGTCAAAACGCTTAAGGGCTGTTTTAGGGTGTCGGGGTGGGTTAAATATTCCCACAAGGGCAAAGTGGTGGTCAGGGGCCCAAACACCAGCAATATAACGAAAACATGAGCGATCAATGCCGGAAAGATGCGCAATATCCGTGCTGACAGAAAATTTGCCATGTTTTTACGGTACAACATGCTGGCCGTGACCAAAAACCCTGAGGCAATAAAAAACAAATTTACCGCAATATAAGACATGGTAAATTGATAAAATATATGTGGTTCATAAGCGCTACCGCCGCGAACAACAACGAAAGCATGGCCAATGAGCACCATATAGGCGAATAAAAACCGCAAAGGCGTAAAGAAATTTGCGTGCCCATCGGTAATTTTTACGGCTTTAAACATAAGTCAGCTCCACAATGACGTCGCCGTATATACCATAAAATAGTTAAGCAAATTTTATGCCGTATTTGCTCACTCAAGGCTTGTTTTACCCCTATGAATGGCCATAATCAGGCTATTATGTCCGTTTTAATCGATAATACCCAGCGACCTGAACGCCCAAGACATCCTGAAAAGGCCAATCGTCCAGACACCCCCGTCTTGCGAAAGCCGCCGTGGATACGGGTCAAAGCGCCCACCTCCAAAGGGTTTATGGCGACCCGTAAAATTGTTCGCGACAAGGGCCTGGTCACGGTCTGCCAAGAGGCCGCTTGCCCCAATATTGGAGAGTGCTGGGAAAAAGCCCATGCAACCTTCATGATTTTAGGCGATACCTGCACGCGGGCTTGTGGGTTTTGTAACATCAAAAC
>QIKS01000061.1 GCA_003233025.1 Hellea balneolensis
AAACCCAAAGCAAGGCCAACAAAGATGACGCGGTGATATGGTACCAAAAAGCCGCCGCACAAGGCCAAAGCGACGCCATGATTGCTTTGGCTGAACTGGCCTTGAGCGCCCACGGCGGCCTGTCCCCGTCCGATGCGGTAAAATGGCTGGAAAAAGCGGCCGCCAAAGGACGCACGGACGCCATGCTGGCTTTATCCGATATTTATGTGTTGGGTAAAGGCACTGCCCCTGATCCAATCAAAGCCAAAAGCTGGCTGACCAGAGCGGCAAATTTTGGCGACCTGACCGCAACACGCGAGCTGGGCGATTTCTATTTCGAAGACAACCCGAAACAGGCGTTAATCTGGTACGAAAAAGCGGCCCTGCTCGGCGATGCCCAAAGCGCTTATTTTGCCGCGATTATGTATGTTGAAAATTTCGATATTAAACCAGATGCCATACGGGCCAGCGCCTTGATGGAACAAGCCGCCAAAGCCGGCCATCCGGCGGCTATGGCTGATTACGGCTTGTTGGTTTACCAAGGCAATGGCGTGCCAAAATCAGCCGAAGGCGCAGCAAAATGGTTTGAAAAATCCGCCAAGGCCGGCGACGCAGAAGGCCGGTTTCTTTACGCATTTACCTTAGCCAAAGGCGACGGGGTAACCCAAAATTTCGAAGACGCTTATTACTGGCTCCTGCGCGCAGAAAACGACAGCGGCGCATCGGGTATAGCCGAATATGACCGCGACCGCTCCGAGCTTAAAAAGCGCCTGGAAGATAATGTTGATCCGGCCATCCTCGCCCGGGCGCGTCAACGCGCAGCGTCTGAGCGCGTGCTATCGGCCAAGCCATAATTTGACCTAAATTTAAGTTGATTATTTCTCCCTTACAAATACGGAAGAAAAACATGCAAAAACGCCATCTCTGGTTAATCGGATTTGCAACCATTTTTGCTAGCCTATATCTCATGAACGCATCCTGGCTGGTAGTCGCACATCCGGACGGCAGACAAATATTGGCCCACCGGGGTCTGCACCAAACATTTGATCCAACCGGGGTTGAAAATGACAGTTGCACCGCCAACCGCATCGACCAACCCCGCCACAACCATATGGAAAATACTCTGCCCTCCATTGCGGCAGCAGTGAACATGGGCGCAGATATCATCGAATTTGACATCCACCCCACCACGGACGGCGAATTTATGGTCTTCCACGACTGGACACTTGATTGTCGCACCAATGGCAGCGGCGTTACCCGCAAACATGACAGCACCTATTTAAAAACTTTGGATATCGGTTATGGCTATACGGCTGACGGTGGCAAGACTTATCCGTTTCGAGGGCAATTTATTGCTGCCATGCCAAGTTTGGCAGAGGTGCTAACCAGATTTCCTGACAGGAAATTTTTGCTCAATATCAAAAGCAGAAGCACGGAAGAAGTAAAATTGCTCACGGCTTACCTCAAGCACGGAAATTTCCCGAACCGTTCGCGCTTATCCTTGTACGGGAATGGGGCCAATATCGAGCTGTTTAAAACCGATAATCCCGATATTCTAATATTTACCAAAAGCGGGGCAAAGGCCTGTTTGAAATCTTATGTTCTGACCGGGTGGAGCGGCCATGTCCCGAAAGCTTGTCATAACACTTATGTCCCCATACCACAAAATTACCAATGGGCGATTTGGGGCTGGCCGGCACGCTTTGAAGCCCGGCTTGAAAAAGTCGGTAGCCGCGCCGTGCTTATGGGACCGCACACAAAAGCCCGCGCCAATCGCGGGGTTGACAGTCCGGACGCCATTGCCCGCATTCCAGATAATTTCGGCGGCATTGTCTGGACAAACCGGATTGATTTATTCGCGCAAGAATAGGTGGGCCGTTCGCAGGGATAAAGGGTTTAGAAAAAACCAAACACCTCTAAAGCGCTCCCTTAATAAGGAATAAGCTTGCCTTCTTTGACGGTAAACACCCTATCCATATAGGGAATCAAATCCATATTATGGGTCGCAACAAGGGCGGAGACGCCCTCAAGGCGGGTGAGATCAAACAAGCTTTGGAACACATTACCAGAAGTATTGGGGTCAAGGTTTCCGGTCGGCTCATCGGCCAGCAAGATTTGCGGCTTGTTGGCAATGGCGCGGGCGATGGCGACACGTTGTTGCTCACCGCCAGAAAGCTGCGCCGGCTGGTGAGCGAGACGCTCGCCAAGGCCCAAAATACTGAGCAGGCGCTCGGCCTCGCGCCGGGCGGCGGACTGGGAACGACCGGCAATCATTTGCGGCAGGGCGACATTATCAAGGGCCGTCAGCTCGCGCATCAAATGATGAAACTGATAAACAACGCCGATGGAATTTCGCCGAATGGCGGTGCGGGCATTGTCGGACAAGGACAGACATTCCCGGCCAGCAATATAGACTTCACCAGCGTTGGGTTTTTCCAAAAGACCTGCCGCATGTAGCAATGTCGACTTCCCACAGCCCGACGGGCCAACAAGGCCAATCATCTCGCCGGGATAAATATCCAAATCGATGCCCTTGAGCACCTCAAGCACACCGTCGCCGGAACGAAAGGAACGGTGCAGGCCGCGAATGGACAGGGTGGGGGTTTTCTTATTCATAACGAAGTGCATCCACAGGATCAGTTTTTGACGCGCCCAAAGCCGGGAAAAAGGTCGCCAAAGTCGAGATCAGAAAACCCCATAAGGTGACCATGAACACTTCAGTGGGTACAATTTTTACAGGCAAATGGTCAATGCCGTAAACATCCGCCGGGAATAATTCCGTGCCGGTAATCGCCTCAATCACGCCTTGAACAACAGCGATATTGAGGCAAAATATAATTCCCAATATCAACCCTGCCAAGGTGCCGAGAAACCCGATCGCAGCACCGGACATCAAAAATATCCGCAAAATAGAGCTGCTAGACGCCCCCATTGTGCGTAAAATAGCAATGTCTTTGCCCTTGTTTTTGACCAGCATAATCATCGCCGCCAAGATCGGGAAAATTGCAATGATCACGACAATCATAAAAATAAACCGCATGGCCACTTGCTCGGTACGCAGGGCCGCCGCCATGCCACCGTTTTTATCTTCCCATGTTTCGATAAACACAGGCCCTCCAGCCGCTTCGGTGATTTTAGGTTCAAGGTCGTGGATCATATCCGCGTTTTGTAAACGCAACTGTATATTGGATGGCTGACGGCCTTGGTCAAAAAACAGGCTGGCTTGAGCCAAAGGCATGAAAATATAAGCCGAGTCGGTTGTAAAAAGCCCGGTGTTGAAAACAGCAGTGATTTCATAAGCCTTAAACACTGGCCGGGAACCAAAGGGAGTTGTCTGTAATACCGGCGAAAAAATCGTCAATTGATCGCCAATTGTTAGCCCCAATCCATTGGCCATATAAATCCCGATCGCAATTTTATTGCCGCCGTTCAGACCAGCGCCAAAACCGTCCAACCCGCCGGCAACAATATTGTCGCTCACCAGTTTTATCGCCTGTAAATCTTGTAGGGTTACGCCCGTAACCCGCGCAGGTGCCGTGCGCTCGGAGGCTTGAATAAAAGTATCGCCCTG
>QIKS01000295.1 GCA_003233025.1 Hellea balneolensis
CCGGGATAGCCAGCATCATCAAAGTCGAGACCAAAGGCGCGGAGCCAGCCGGAACATAAAGCCCGGCACTATCCAAAGGCCGTGGTTCACGACGACACACAACGCCGGGCATGGTCTCAACTTCGATAGCTTTGGGCATTTGCGCTGTGTGAAAAGCCTCAATATTCGCTTTGGCAACGGCAAGGGCTTGTTGCTCCGGTTTTGGCAAATTGTCCCATGCTTGTTTGATCGCGGCTGGCCGGACTTTCAAATCCCCCAGAGAAACACCGTCAAATTTTAAGGTAAATTCAACAAGGGCTGCGTCGCCCCGCTTGCGTACTGCGCTCAAAATTTGCCTGACGCTCTCTAACAATTCCGGGGCCAGCAAGGCTGCTGGTCTTGCCAAAGCTTCGGTTTTCGCCGAACTGTCCAATGTTTTCCAAATCAGAGTTTGCACGGGCTAACTCATCATCTTTTCGATCGGCAATACAAGAATAGAGCGCGCACCTGTGGCTTTTAAATCTTCCAAAGTTTCCCAAAACACCGCCTCGGTACACACGGCCTGCATGGCCACCAAATCGCCTTCGCCGGCCAAGGGAATGATCGTCGGTGCATCGGAACCCGGCAGGATTTTCGAAATGGCCGCAATGGCCGACTTCGGCGCATTGAGCATGATATATTTGGTTTCTTTCGAGCGAATAACCCCGTCAATCCGGCTGAGCAACCGTGTAAACATCTGGTTTTTAGAGGCAGACAAAGGCTGGCTGGAGCGAATAAGAACCGCTTCGCTTTCCATAATTGTCTCAAAAACTTCCAGGCCATTGGCTTCCAAAGTCGCGCCCGATGAGACCAGATCGCAAATGGAGGGGGCAATCCCGATACGCGGCGCCAGTTCCACCGCGCCCTTCATCTCAACCGGGGTGGCATCTATTTTTTGCGCCGCCAGATACGCGCCTAAAATACCGGGGTAAGAGGTGGCAATCATCGTCTTGGAAAGATCACCGATAGAGCGAACCGGCCCGTCCGGATCGGCGGCCAAACACAACCGACAGCGCGAAAACCCAAGCCTGCGGACAATCTCCGCGTCAAGATTTTCAGCCAGATTAAGTTCCTCGGCAAAAACATTTTCACCGACAATGCCAATATCAGCCACGCCTTTGGCAATAAAGTTCGGGATATCGTCGTCGCGAACCAGCAGTAAATCAATCGGCAGGTTTGTCACCCGCGCCAATAATCCGTCGCCGCGAATGGCAAACCGAAGGCCGGCTTTCCTCAGCACGGCGAAGCTTTCATCGGCCAGCCGTCCCTTTTTTTGTATAGCAATGCGCAGTCGTTCAATCATTTTTTATATCCTTAACCCGGTCAAGTATTGTCCGGTATCCCTGATGTGGCTCCTCATGCAGAAAGCGCGCCACCCGGCCGATCGTCGTCGTGCTGACACCGGTTTGGGCGTTGATATCGCGGTAAGAAAGCACACCCCCGTCCAAAAGCTTCGCAACATGCCACCGCTCTGCCAAGACGCGCAATTCCGCAGGCGTACATAGATCTATGAGAAATGTCTCCATTTCAACCTCGGTCTGCACGGCGCAAAGCGCCCGCACCAGCTCATCTCTATGGCGCTGTAATTTTGCCTGTTGCTTCGTGTTCACCGTTTTGCCCTCTATATTATCGTGTTAGCACGCTGGTACAGTGAATAAAATTTACATGCAAGGGGAAAATACACAAATTTGATAATTTACGCACGCAAAACAACACTCACATCAAAGGCACTTAAATTGCCCCTTAACATGTCGGGAAAAACCTTTTAAAACACCGTCATGTTCGTTTCAAAAAACCTCTCGCGAATAAGCCCGTCTGCAACTTTGCGCATCAGCCAAAAAGTACGCACCCTGCAAGCTAAAGGCGTCGACGTCATTGGCTTGGGTGCGGGGGAACCTGATTTTGATACACCCACGCATATCAAGCAAGCCGCTGCGCAGGCCATTTCCGATGGCCAGACAAAGTACACAAATGTCGACGGCATCCCTGAACTAAAAGCGGCGATTTGCGGTAAATTTAGGAGAGATAATTCCCTATCCTACACGCAAGAGCAAATTAACGTCTCCCCCGGCGGTAAGCCGGTTATTTATAATGCGCTGCTGGCCACGCTTGATCCCGGTGATGAAGTGATCATCCCCACCCCGTGCTGGGTGTCTTATCCCGAAATGGTCAAGCTGGCGGGCGGGGTTCCTGTGTTGGCTGCGACGCAGGCCCAAGAGAATTTTATCCTCAACCCCGAGACCCTTGAGCGCGCCATCACGCCCAAAACCAAATGGCTGTTTTTAAACTCGCCTTCTAATCCAACCGGCGCCGCCTATAGCCGCCAAAACTTACAAGACCTGGCCGCCGTCCTGCGCAAACATCCGCAAATCCTTATCCTCTGTGATGATATCTATGAGCATCTGATTTACGACGATTTCAAATTCGCCACCATGGCCGCAGCCGCGCCTGAACTTTATGAGCGCACCTTAACCATGAACGGTGTCTCGAAAGCCTATGCCATGACTGGCTGGCGTATCGGCTACGGCGCCGGCCCGAAAGAACTGATCCAGGCCATGGCCAAAATCATGGGCCAAACCACATCCAACGCAAGCTCCATCAGCCAATGGGCGGCGGTTGCCGCTTTAAACGGCCCGCAAGACCTGTTGGCCAGCCGACGCAATGCATTTAAAGCCCGGCGCGACCTCGTCGTCGGAAAATTGAACGCCGTTGACGGCCTCATATGCCCCAAACCCAATGGAGCGTTCTATGTCTACCCGGATTGCTCTGCATTCATCGGCCGCACAACCCGCGCTGGCACAACAATAAATACCGATATAGATTTTGCCGTGGCCCTGCTGGAAGAAGCCCATGTCGCCGTCGTCCCCGGCAGCGCTTTTCACAGCTCGCCGCATTTTCGGATTTCCTACTCGGTCAGCACCGACAATCTAAAACGCGCTTGCGACCGCATTGCAGCGTTTTGCTTGGATTTAAATTAGCAACCTCCCTTGACGATACCCGGTACAGCCCCTATCTCCCCTTTGTTAGCAGTCGGGGGCTATGAGTGCTAAAGCACATGCCCGGCTAGAGATTAAAATTTGAGAAGAGATATATTATGAAATTTCGTCCTCTACATGACCGCGTATTGGTAAAGCGTGTCAAAGAACAAACCAAAACCGCAGGCGGGATCATTATTCCCGATACCGCTACAGAAAAACCTTCCGAGGGCAAAGTTATTGCTGTTGGCCCCGGCACCCGTGATGAGAACGGCAAAACAACTGCTCTCGATGTTAAAAAAGGCGACCGCGTCTTGTTTGGCAAATGGGGCGGTACTGAGATCACGATTGAAGGCGACGAGCTTTTGATCATGAAAGAAAGCGACATTATGGGCGTTCTGGCTTAAGCCACGCGCCTTTATTTTTATTCATTAATACTATTTACGGAGATTTATTATGGCGGCAAAAGACGTCAAATTCGGTACAGAAGCTCGCGACAAAATGCTGCGCGGCGTTGATATTCTGGCCAATGCAGTAAAAGTGACCCTTGGCCC
>QIKS01000119.1 GCA_003233025.1 Hellea balneolensis
GTCCCTTCACGGGCAGGGGCGCGGCCCAAAGGCTGAATACCAACCCGGCGGCGCGGCGGACGCTCGGCTATGTCTTTTTGCACGCGCTCAGCCCCAAAAAAACCGCCCGCTTCGCGGCGATGTTTTTGGATCGACCATATTAATCCGGCTTCCACCGGTGACGTAGTGGTATCAATATCATGCCCATATAAACACAGCCCGGCTTCCAGGCGCAGGCTATCGCGCGCACCCAAGCCGATCATTTCAACTTCGTCGTGGCTTAGGAACAATTGGCACATAGCGACGACATCTTTATGTTTAACGGCGATCTCATACCCGTCCTCACCTGTATACCCGGAGCGGGAAATGTGACACCACATACCATCCAGCGGCACATCCAGAGACGACATAAACGTCATGGTGCGGGCCTCCGGGATATACCCGGACATCACATCCACAGCCTTTGGCCCTTGTAGGGCGATCAACGACATATCATCCAGTATTCTTAGTTCAATCCCTTTGGGTAAATGCTTTTTAATATGGGCAAAATCTGCATGTTTACAGCCGGCATTGACCACCACATAAATCCAGTGTGTATGACCTTCCATGCCAAGGCGCGTGACCATGAGATCGTCCATAATCCCGCCGTCTTGATTGAGAAATTGCGTGTAGCGCTGTTGACCCGGCTGCAAACCGCGCACGTCACACGGCACGATTTCTTCAAGGGCAGCGGCGGCGGTTTCAAACGATTTGTCTTCGGGAATTATGAATGCTTGGCCCATATGGGAGACATCAAACAGCCCGGCAGAAGCCCGGCAATGCAGATGCTCTTTCATCACGCCAAGCGGATATTGCACCGGCATGGCATAGCCGGCAAAAGGCACCATTTTCGCGCCATGTGCGACATGAAAATCATAAAGTTTTGTGCGTTTAATTTCGTCTTCGCTCATCAGGCACTCCTCGCCAAACCCGAGCAAAACTCAAGCTTTGGCGCTTTGTGCCCCGCTGTCATCAGACCTGAGAGTTTCACGAAAAATATCGCTTACCCCTTCGGTGGGAAGATTTCTCCGCCACTTTCCAGCTTTTTGTTTTCCAAGCGGTCCGGGGTGCCTGAGAGTTTCCGGGACATTGCTCCTTCGGCGACCGGGCTAAACCCGGCTCTCTCCCGCGAGGAAAATATGGCCCCAGGTCACATGACCCGAGTCGCAGCTAAGATAAAGTGCGATACATGAGAGTCAAACCTTAATAACCCAATGACACATGATAAATCAGCAATGCGGCTTTCTCTGTGTTGCGCTTAAAACTTGACATATCGGCTATCTCGTTCTTGGTGTGGCCACCCGCCCCCATCAGGCCGAGGCCGTCCAGTGCGGCGTCTACGTAATTGGCCGTAAAGGAAATATCCGCCGCGCCTGCTTTGCGCGGGTTAACGGCTATCACTTCCCCGTAACCAAGGGATTGGCTGATGCGGCTGTAAATTTCAAGCAGGTTTCTATTGCTGTCGGTGGGGGCCATGGGCGGATAGCCTTCAGCGAAAATAAGCTTTGCTGTCGTATGGGGTAGATTATCGGCGGTGATTTCTTGCATTTTCTTTTTTGCCTCCGCCAATTGCTGCAGCGACGTCGCCCGAATGCCACCCGTAACATATACGGTTTGCGCAACCACATTGCTTTTACCAAAAGCAGTGCCGCTATTTGTTGTGTTCTCATTGGTCGTGCGGGTGCCGCCGACGATACGGCCCGGATTAAAAGTAAGATTGTGCATAACGGGCAAATGCTCGCGGTAACCATTGAGAATACGTGCGGCTTCCAATACGGCGCCGTAACCAACATCATCGGTAAAAATTTGCGAGCTGTGCGCCGCGCGACCTGTAACGCTCAAACGCCACCCGACACTGCCGCGCCGGGCAATAACGGCGGTTTTTATATCGCCGTCACCATCCTCAAACCCAAGGGCGATATCAGCCCAAATCGCCGCATCAACCAAAGCGGCTCTGGATTTTGTCAAGGGTTTACCACTGCTCTCCTCGTCGCCAGTCATGACGATCTTGATCTGTACATTATCCAAAACACCAGCCCGTTTTAAAGCCCGGACAACAGAGATGATAATCACATCGCCCCCTTTCATATCCGTAATTCCCGGGCCCTTAACCTTGTCGCCTTCCAGACGTTCAAATTTTTGAAACCCGTCAGTATCTGCAAATACCGTATCCAAATGGCCAATCATCAGGATTTTAGGGCCCTTGCTGCCATAGGAGGCGACCAAATGTCCGGCGCGACCAAAACCAGCGCCGTCAATCCATTTGGTTTCAAAACCCAGCCCGTCCAATTCCCCGCCAAACACATCACTGACCCGCTTGACGCCGGCGAAATTCATCGTATCGCTGTTGATGTTCACCACCTGCTCAAGGGTTGCCAGGGCTTGCGGCATGCCCGCGCCTACGGCTTTGATAATTGCTTTTTCGGTAACGTCGTCGGCGAGAACCGGTGTGCCAAACAAGGAAATAACTGCCAACAAGCCTATAATTTTTTTCAACATTTTCAATATTCCTTCAGTGTGTTTGACAACAAGCTTAAATAAATCACATCCGCTCGGGCGTTTCAATACCAAGCAGCTGCAAACCGGTTTCAAGCTGGCGCAGGGTTAAGGCGGCCAGTGCAAGGCGCGACGCCTTTACCGCGTCCGGGACTGTGTCTTGCAAAACCGGGCAATCGGCGTAAAATTTTGAGAAGCTTTGAGCTAAAATGTAAACATGGTCGCACAGGATGTGGGGCATATATTTGGCTGCTGCGTGTTCCAGAGCCCGGTCGAAACTATCCAAAGCGAGAACAAGTTTTTGCTCTGCGGGATGTTTTGGATTAATAATGCCCGGTTTTACACCAAGCTTTGCCGCTTTGCGCAATATGGATTTTATCCGAACGGCAGCATAGAGCAAATATGGCCCGGTCTTGCCTTCAAAGGCGGTAAAGCGTTCCAGATCAAAAACATAATTGGTCGTACGGACATTTTGCAGGTCGGCAAATTTAATCGCCGCCAAGCCGACCATGCGGGCGACTTCGGCGCGCTCACCCTCGTCCATATCTTCCGCCAATCCGGCTTCGGACAAGCGTTTGGCGGCAGCGTCTTTTGATTGAGCCAGCAAATCGGCCAGACGCATAACGCCGCCCGCACGGGTGCGAAACCGTTTGCCGTCCGGGCCATTGACCGTACCAAATTTAACATGCTCAAGACCTGCGCGCAGGAAAAGCCCGGTTTTGCCCGCCGCGCGGTAAACTTGCTCGAAATGTGAAGACTGGCCGAAATCAACCACGTATAGAATGACGTCCGGCGCTAACGTATCGCGCCTGTCCTGGATGGTTGCCAAATCCGTCGTCGCATACAAGGCAGCACCGCTGCGCGAAATTAAGATCAGCGGCGGCAGTTCTTTTTTATCACCCTCCTCAGCCACACGAATGATGAGCGCGCCATCACTTTCTTCCGTATGGCCGTCTTGCTTAAATTTCTCGACCATCGGGCCGACGAGAGGGGCCACTGCCGCCTCGCCTTTCCATAAATCAA
>QIKS01000009.1 GCA_003233025.1 Hellea balneolensis
ATTGATGCGTTCAGCAATGATAAAATCTCGGTCGGCGCACCTTATTTTGATGTAACATTCGCCCCGATCATGCTGGTTCTCATCGGGTTTATGGGCTTTGGCCCCTTGGTGAAATGGCAGAGCGATAGCTGGAAATCCCTGCGCCCGCATCTGATAAAATCTGCGGCGATCATCATTGTGGTGGCGCTGCTGACGGCCTGGCTCGGCAAGTCGGTTTTGGGGGGGCTGTCTTTGGGGTTTGCCGCTTATCTGGCATTTGGCACATTTGTGGCTATGGGCCGTAAAATCGGGTTTGGCCAACCGGGTGCGTGGTTGAAGTTAAAGGCGCAACCTGGTGCCGTGTACGGGTTTTTTTTAGCCCATATGGGGATTGCCATTGCCACGGCGGGCATTACCGCAATGTCGGTTTGGGCGAAAGAAGACATCAAATCCTTAAAGTTGGGCGAGAGCATGGTGGTGGGCGGATATACATTTACTTTGGCGACAATGACGCCAGGACAAACTCAGAATTACCAACTTGTCGAGGGCGAAGTTATCCTGACAAAGGGCGCACGCCATATTGGCAGCTTGCGCAGTGAACGCCGGTTTTATCCGGTACGCGATATGATAACCACCGAGGCGGGCATTCGTGTGCGGCCTTTGCAAAATATTTATGTCGGCATTAGCGAGGGCAGCGCAGAAAAGGGCTGGATTGTCCGTGCTTATATCCACCCGCTGGTCAATTGGATTTGGCTTGGCGGCTTGATGATTGCTCTGGCCGGATTTGTATCTTTGCTGGGGCGTAGGCGGTCATGAAATTTACCTTAAAAGGCTTGTTACCGCTTTTGGTTTTCATAGCTATAGGCACTGCTTTTGCGGTGGGGTTGACGAAAGATCCGCGCCAATTGCCGCCGCAACTTATTGACCGTCCTTTCCCGGTGTTCTCCCTGCCTGCGCTGGATGACGCGCAGCGGATGGTTGACGAAAGCCTGCTTTTGGGGCGGGTGAGTTTGGTCAATGTATTTGGCTCCTGGTGTGTGGCTTGCGAATTTGAGCATCCGGTTTTGATGAAATTGGCGGCGCAGGGGGAGGTTTTCTTGCTCGGCATTGATTGGCGCGACACGCGCGAAAACGCTCAAATCTGGTTGGCGCGACGGGGTAATCCTTACGGGGAAATTGTCTTTGATGAACACAGTAAGCTGGCCGTGGATTTAGGGGTTACCGGGGCGCCGGAAACATTTATCGTCGATAAGAAAGGCCAAATTCGCTATAAACATATTGGCCCGATGAGCGACGAGATATGGACGGATGTTTTAAGACCGCTTGTTCAAAACTTGGAGAGCGAACCATGAAAATTTTCAGGTTTGTTCTGGCTGTTTTGCTTTTCTCCCTGTCGGTCAATGTTTTGGCTCAGCCTGCGTCTGAGGCCGAAATTGAAGCCCGCGCCAAGGAAATTGGCCGCTCGCTTCGCTGCGTTGTTTGTCAAAACCAGTCTATTGATGAATCCGATGCTCCTTTGGCGGCTGATATGCGCACACTGGTTCGCGAGCGGCTGCGGGCCGGGGACAGCAATGTGCAAATCACCCAATTTATGCGCGAGCGCTACGGCGACTTTGTCTTGTTAAAACCGCCATTGCAGCGCAACACCTATATTTTGTGGTTTGCGCCTGCTGCGGTGCTGGGCGGCGTATTCATATGGTATGGTTTGCGCAGCCGCCGCAAGCGGGCGGGCAGCGCCTTTACCCCGCTAAGCAGCGCGGCGCAAAAACGCTTTGATGCCCTGATGGATGAAGATAAGAAAATACGCTAAGCCACATTGCTAAATTGGCTCATGGTGTTTTTATGACCACCGGCTTTTAAAGCCCGCTCGCCGCCGACCATTTCCTTGAAACTGTCGCCAATGTCTGAACCGACCTCGTGTTGATGTTTGACGGCGGAGACAGAATTGCGGATTTCTTCGCGCTGAATGGTGTTGACATAGGCCATCATTTTATCGTCGCCAAAATAACCGCGTGATAAATCATCGGTAAATTTCGCCGTCATGTGGAATGTCGGCAGGGTGATAAGGTTGTGGAACACACCGGCCTTGGCGGCAATATCCGTTTGGAAATTGCGCAGGCGGGTATCGGTTTCAATGCCCAGCTCGGTGTCGTCAAATCGTGCCGACATAAGTTCCAAACCTTCGGGGTATTCGTCGGCGTCTATCTTGCCAGATGCAATCCAATCGTCCCGAACCTGGCCGCGCAGATTGAGCGTCCAGTTAAAGGACGGGGAGTTGTTATAGGTCAATTTCGCGTCCGGCACGACTGTGCGGATTTCATCAACCATATCGCCGATAACTTTTACATCCGGCGTTGCCGTTTCAATCCATAACATATCGGCACCGCCCTCGGTCAGGCTGGAGATGCAATCTTCGATAACGCGCTGGCGGCCGGTATTGGCTTTGAATTTATAAAGTCCATTGGGCAGGCGCACGGGCTTGACCAATTTTCCGCCCAGTTGAATGGCAATATCGCCTTCCTTGAGCGGGTTGATGTCGTTGATTTCCGTTGTTTCCAGCCATTTCGTGTATTCGGACGCCAAATCGCCAGCCTCGGTGGAGACCGGAATTTTCTGGGTCAGACCTGCGCCCAAACTGTCGGTTCTGGCGACAATGACGCCGTCATCAACGCCCAGTTCTTCAAAGGCCATGCGCACGGCGCGCAGTTTTTCAATGAAGTCTTCACGCGGCACGGTGACTTTGCCGTCTTGGTGGCCGCACTGCTTGGCGTCTGAAACCTGATTTTCGATTTGGATGCAACAAGCCCCGGCCTCAATCAGTTTTTTGGACAACAAATAAGTGGCGTGGACATTACCAAAACCGGCGTCAATATCGGCGATGATCGGAACCACATGGCTTTCAAATGTGTCAATGGCCGTAATGGCTTGTTCGATTTGCCTGTCGTCACCGCTTTCTTTTGCAGACTTTAACTCGGTGAACAAATCACATAATGCCACTTCATCGGCTTGGCGCAGGGACATGTAAATTTCTTGAACAAGCTCAGGTACAGAGGTTTTTTCGTGCATGCTTTGGTCTGGAAGGTGGCCAAATTTGTTGCGCAGGCCAGCAACCATCCAGCCTGATAAATAGACATAACAACCTTGCAATGTCCCTTTCATTCGCTTGACGGATTTTACCATTTGCTGGGCGTGGAAGCCTGACCAACAGCCAAGGCTTTGGGTGAATTTACTGGCATCTTGGTCATAAATTGCCATGTCTCTGCGCATGCGTGTTGCCATGGTTTTGGCGATGTCCAAATGGGTGTTATAGGTGTTTTGAATGCGCAATTGCAGCAAATCATCGACGCTAATACCGCCGGGCGCGACGCCTTGCGGGTAACGGTTTAACAGCTGCTGTTCTATGGATTTGTAAGATTGACGAATGTTCATTTTTATCTCCAATTATGTAAATTTTAAAAGTTGGCGGTAGGCGGGTAGGGTGAGAAAATCGATGAAATCAACCGATGTGGCTGTCTTTTTGAAAATCTCTGCGGCTTGGGTGAAATGGCCATTGCGAAA
>QIKS01000181.1 GCA_003233025.1 Hellea balneolensis
GTAAACAGCAAAACCCGGTCAAAGATCACCGGCGCGCGGTAGGCCATATATTCAAATGTGGCACTAAATCCGCGCCCGTCTGATAAGATATCCGCGCCGTTAGCCAGGGAATCGAGCAGGCCGATAAGAACCAGAAACCCGAATGTGACCATCATCCAACTTAACACAAATGTCTTGGAGATATAAAAAGCGATCCGTAGCATTACGGTGTTCCTGTTCGGTTGGACGGGCCGCTAAAGGGCAGCAGTGAATACAGAGCCTTGCGGATGTCTTTTACGGCATCGGAGAGCATGACGGATATGGTGGCCAGAGGCGGCTGGCCCATTTTAAAGGCGCTATTTCTATAGATTAAAAATGCGATGACCGTGACCAGTGCCATAAGCGGCCAAATGCCAACCCAGGGCGCAATAACCCCCTTGGCCCCCAGGCTTTGCCCAAATTCCAGTGATTTTTGCAAAGTCAGAAGCGAGACAACGCCAATAAACAGCCCGGCCGACGACGGGTTTCGTCCGTAATTAATACCAAAAGGCACGGCGATGAAGGGGAGGAGGAGCAAGAGATAAGCCCGGGCAAAACGCAAATGCAAAGCGGAGTTATTTACTTGAACGGACAAATTGGTAAAGACGGTGCCGTTACGGTTTTGAAACAATTCCCCAGAGGTAAGCTCGCGTTCATCTTCGCCGCGGGCGCGGAAATTTTGTGAGCTGATCATGCCCGCCATAGCACTGGAGGTAAAGCTAAGTTGTCCTGATATTGTCCGTTGCTGTGAAATCCGAAATCCGTCACCAGAGGCCAGTTGTAAAACCGGCTGGCCGCTGCCGCCGCGCACGATCAAATCTCCTTGCGCCGCCGATGTTATGCGCAGGCCGCCATTGTCCAGTTTTTCATAAATAAATATCGGCCCTATCCCTGAGCCTTTGTTGTTTGTCCCGACATAAAAAGTGTGCTCGCCAACGGTGGTAAATTTGCCTTCGCGCAGGATGGCGGCAAAGGATTGTTGCTTGACCGAGTGGACAACATCCCTATAGCCATACCGCCCCAAGGGCTGCAAATATCCTTCGATAAAGACGGTAAATCCCATCATGATGATGGCGATCAGCAAGAAAGGTTTGGTCATGTGGAACAAAGATATGCCCGACCCCAAAGCAGAGGTCATTTCGCTGGAGCGCGAAAACCGGTCAATGGTCATGATTGTACCCAGCATCAAGGCCATGGGAATGGCGATGCCGAGATAATGGGGCAAAAGATTAACCACCATTTGTGTGGCGTCGCCAGCAGGGCGGGTCGAGGCGGAAACGATTTCAAAAATTCGTAAAAGTCGCTCTAGCAGCAAGACGGCGAGGGCAAAAAAGATCAAGCCGCCGATGGCGGTAATGGCGCGTTTGAGGAGATATCGGTTCAGCTGTCCCATAGGTGTTATGTAATTTTACCTTTACATTTCTAAAAACCTCACCCATATGCCCAGATATGGAGCAGACATATTCTGTTAGCTTTTTTCGATACGCGATCTATACTATGAACACAAGTCTACACAACATATTCTTAACAATCGGTGCTTTTAGTGCCGGTGTTGTTATGGCTCTTCCTGCCTTTGCCAATGACGATCTGCAGGAAGGTGAAATTGTCCGTGTGCGCGCCCATGCCGTGCTTGAGATTTATCAAGACGAAGCTGCGGATATTTGCGATCTTGAAATCACCCAGGTGCGCATCAAGGTGAACGGCAGTACGGGCGGCGGTATGTTGACCTTGGAACTTTACAATGATCCGGGAAATTTCCTCTCCAAAAAAGGCCGTACCCGCCGGGTGCGTGTGGCCAGTGTTGTCGGCAGTCAAACCGTTTGCATGACCGAACCTCATTTGGGCAAATACGCGGTAGCCGGTTATCATGATGTTGACGGCAATCGTAAATTAAAGAAAAAATGGAACGGCACCCCTAGAGAACCCTTTGCATTGTCCAATAATCCTAAAATTAAAGAGCTGCGTTTTCCCAAATTCTCCGAAAGCGCCTTTGATCTGGTTCCGGGCGGGACAAATATAACTATTGAACTTATCGATTTAAAAAAGCAAAAGAGAGAGCGCAAGGCAGCAAAGAAGAAAACACAATAAGCTGCACGAGAGTTGAGGCAGCGGTGAGTTCATCAAATATCACGATTATACCGGTTACGGGCAAGGGCCAAAGAAAACAATTTCTAGACCTTCCCTACAAGCTTTATGAAGGTGAGCCGCAGTGGCGTCCGCCCTTGCGTTTTGAGCGGGCTGTGCAAATTGATCCTCAAAAAAATCCCGGATTGACCGGTTTGGAAACCCAGTTGTTTTTAGCGGTGCGCGGCGGTGATATTGTCGGACGGATCGCAGCGATAAAAAATAATAATCACTTGGCGGTACACAAAGACCATACCGGGCATTTTGGTTTTTTAGATGCGCGCAATGACGAGGCGGTCATCACAGCGCTTATGGCTGCGGCGCAGAGCTGGCTTAAAGCCCGCGGTATGCGCCGGATTGTCGGCCCGCTTAGTTTTAGCATTTACGAAGAAGCTGGTTTGTTGATCGATGGGTTCGATACACCGCCGACATTGATGATGCCTTATGGCCGGGCGGATTACCAAAGTGCATTGGAAAATTTCGGCTTTACCAAAGCGGTCGATATGTACGCCTATTGGACGAATATGCACGCCGGTTACCCGCGTCCAAAAATCGTCACGACCATGGTTGATTACATCAAGAAAGATCCGGATATCACCACGCGTCCCATGCGCAAGGGCAAGTTTTTGCAAGAAGTGCAAATGGCTATGGAAATCTTCAATGATGCCTGGTCGGATAATTGGGGTTCGGTTCCCCTGTCGCCTGCGCAGATCAAACATATGGCAAGTGAGCTTAAGCCTCTGATTAACAAGGATTTTTTCTGGATATGTGAATATAAGGGCGTGCCCGCCGCATTTATTTTAATGGTGCCAAATGTTAATGAGGCGATCTATGATTTGGACGGGCGACTTTTGCCATTTGGCTGGGCGAAATTGCTCTACCGCTTGAAAATCAAGGGCTTGAAAACGGCGCGCATTCCGCTTATGGGCGTGCGCCGGGAATTTCAAAGAAAGCGTACCGGCTTGGCAATGGCAGCATTCTTAAGCGAGAAAGCGTTTGAAATGGGGCGGGAGCACGGCTTTACCCATGTGGAAATGGGCTGGATTTTAGAAGACAATAAGAGCATGATCCGTATTATCGAACAGGCCAAGGGTGTGCCTTATAAAACTTACCGCATGTATGAAAAACCGATTTCATGAGTAAAAAAATCAATGTGCTGGTTTTAGCCGGACAAAGAGAAGGCATTATTGACCCGCTTTGCGTCGAGGCCGGGGTGGCGTGGAAAGCGCTTTTACCCATCGGCGATCGGCGGATGATTGATTATGTTGTGGCGGCGCTAAAGGCTTCTCCCCAATTGTCCGAACCTTTGTGGATTAGCGGCCTGGACTGTGCGCTTATCGGTGAAGGGTTTAACCAAAGCCCGTCAGAAGCCG
>QIKS01000211.1 GCA_003233025.1 Hellea balneolensis
CCCCGCCCCCCCCGGGTAGGTCTTGATTTCTGCCAAGTTGTGTAAGTGGCGCTTGGCCGATTGTGCCGAAAATTTGCTCAAGCACGGATATTTCTTTACCCCGCGTCGGGGTTTTGCGGTCAACATAATCGACATATTGCCCGTTTTCGAGACCATATTCCGCGACTTTAGTCACTTGCCCGTCTTCGTTAAAAGTAATCGCCGTAATTGTCCGTTCTTCGGTCAGGGGCCGTAAATAGGCCAGTCTTTGGCGGACACTGGTCAGGTAATACCAGGTGTTTTCATCAAATGTACCTTTGATCGACGGACTGCCCAGCCGCGACAATACCGTTGCGCGGGTATCTGTTGCCGCTTCGATGGCTTGGGGCTGATCTTTATTGGGGATATAACCGTGGGTGCGTAAAATCGGATTGCAAGCCCCAAGTAAGACGGGCAGGGCAATCATCGCCACTATTTTTAGAAAGGCTGGTATTTTTAGAAAAGAATTGATCATAAACTTCTTTTGCTTTGCATTATTTGCACTATCAACTACCTAAACATTTTAAGACTTGCAAGCCCCTTGCGCATAAAAGGAATAGATAATGTTGAAATTCTTTTCACGGTTGAAATCAAAGGAAAGACCACAGACCCGTGACGCCCGGCGGCTTTACCAAAAATTGATGGCCCAATCCCGCCAGCCCGTGTTTTATGGTCAGGCCGGGCTTGAAGACAGTTATGACGGGCGTATGGAGTGGTTGTGCCTGCATTTGGCCCTGACCCTGCACGCATTGCGCGGGCACGGGGTAGACGGCGCCAGTCTGTCCCAAAGCCTTTATGATGTCATGGTTGATGATTTTGATGTGGCTCTGCGCGAGGAAGGCTTAAGCGACACCGGTGTTTCGCGCCGCATTAAGCCCTTGGCCAAAATGTTTTTTGCTCGCGCCAAAGCTTATCACGAGGCCGCAGAGGCCGGGGCGCTCGGCGTGACTACCCAGCGTCATATATTCCCGGTGTTAAAGGATCAGGCAAAGTCAGGTAAGAACTTTGCTCAATACGTCGATGGTTTTGCTGCCAATTTGGCCAATGTTGATGGTCAGGCCCTGAGCAATGCACAATTTTCTTTTCCCAAATTTGGCTAAATGATTTCTATCCAAGGGCAAAATTTGACGATAGGGTGCGGACAGAGAAAACAAGGGTGGTAATTTATGCTGGATGGTCTGGTTCTATCAATAGACGCCATGGGGGGCGACGCGGCTCCTGAAATTGTCATTGGTGGAATTGAGTATTTCCTCAAACATGACGGCAAAAATCGCAATGCCCGCTTCTTGTTGCACGGCCCGCAAGAGCGCTTGTCCGAATTGCTGGAAAAAGCCCCCTTAACCCGCCAGCGCTCCGAAATCCGTCATACGGATAAAGCCATAGAAATGGACACCAAGCCCTCTGTCGCCATGCGGCGCGGCAAAGACACAAGCATGTGGAACACCATTGCTGCCATTAAATCCGGCGAAGCTTTGGTGGCGGTATCGGCGGGCAATACCGGCGCTTTGATGGCTATGGCCAAGATACAATTGCGTATGAAAGAAGGCGTGCAACGCCCGGCCATTGCCGCCCGTTGGCCGCACCAGCAAGGCTATGGCGTGGTTTTAGATGTCGGGGCCAATTTGGAATGTGACGCCAATCAATTGCGCGAATTTGCCGTATTGGGCGAGGCTTATTACCGCGCTCTTTACAAGAAAGAAAAACCGAGCATTGGCCTGTTGAATGTCGGCACGGAAGACCGCAAAGGCAATGCTACCATACAAGCCGCCCATGACAGCCTGTCCTGTTCGGCGCTTGGGCTTAATTATATCGGTTTTGTTGAAGGCAATGACATCTCCATGGGGTCACGGACGGGTTTACCGGCAATATTGCCCTCAAAACCGCAGAAGGTGCGGCGCGTTTGCTGGCCAAATTTATCAAGGCTGCCTTGCAAGACAATATCTGGTCGCGCATGGCTTCGGTGCTGAACTTGCCGGCTTTGCGGCGGATGAAAAAACGCATTGATCCGCGCATGGGTAATGGCGGTGTGTTTTTAGGGCTAAATGGTATCGTGATCAAAAGCCACGGCGGCACCGATGCTATTGGTTATGCCAGCGCCCTCGGCGTGGCGATTGAAATGGCGGATAGTACATTTTTGGACGAGATTGAGCGGACATTGGAGGCCTTGCACGAGGAAGATGACAGCGTGGATATCCCGATCAGATGACAAAAAATTCTTATATTAGCGGCGTTGGCTCCTATCTGCCCGACCGGGTTGTGACCAATGCCCAATTGTCCAAAACCGTTGATACATCTGATGAATGGATAAGAGCGCGCACGGGCATTGCCCAAAGACATATCGCTGCCGAAGGCCAACACACGTCTGATCTGGGCTATAGAGCCGCTTTGGACGCTCTTAAAAATGCTGATATGAGCGCGCAGGATATTGATTTAATTATCGTCGCGACCTCGACCCCTGATTTAACCTTCCCTTCCACCGCCACCATGATCCAGGAACTGCTCGGCATCCACCAGGGTGCGGCATTTGATATTCAGGCCGTATGCAGCGGCTTTATTTACGCGCTCAGCGTTGCCGATGCCATGATAAAATCGGGCCAGGGGACGAATGTTTTGGTTATCGGCGCGGAAACATTCTCACGCATTCTCGACTGGAATGACCGGACCACATGTGTGCTGTTTGGCGACGGGGCCGGGGCCGTTGTTCTGTCGGCCAACAAGCCGGACGTAAAAGACGCCGGGGCAGGGATATTAAACACATTTATCCGTTCTGATGGCCGTTACCGCGACCTGCTTTATGTGGACGGCGGGCCTTCATCAACGCAAACGGTTGGTAAATTACGCATGGCCGGCAATCAGGTATTTCGCCGGGCGGTCAAGGAATTATCAAGCTCCATGGTGCAATGCGCCGGGGAAATGGATGTAAAGATCGCAGATATAAATTGGTTCGTCCCCCACCAAGCCAATCAGCGAATTTTGGAAGCCGTGGCCAAAAAGCTCGACTTGCGCCGTTCGCAAGTTATCTCCACCGTTGCCTATCACGCTAATACGTCCGCCGCGTCCATACCTTTAGCCCTTGACGTTGCTATCAAAGATGGACGGATCAAACGCGGCCACCAGATCATGTTGGAAGCCTTTGGCGGCGGATTTACCTGGGGAGCGACGCTTTTAGTATACTAAGGCGTTGATTTTGTAAGAAAAAAATATAATACTTGGATTTCTCGATGGTATTAGGGGTTGAAATTTGCATGATGTACACGATCATTTAGGGGAATTAGGTGAACGAATATACAGTAACCCGCGCCGACCTTAGTGAGGCTATTTACAAAGAAATGGGCTTGTCGCGCACGGAATCTTCGCTTTTGGTCGAATCCATACTCGATCACATCGTTGCTGCTCTCGTAAAGGGGGAGATGGTCAAATTATCGGGCTTTGGCACTTTTAGCGTTCGCGATAAGCCGCCGCGTATGGGGCGCAATCCGAAAACCGGACGGGAAGTCCCGATTACGTCGCGCCGTATCTTGACATTTAAACCTTCAAATGTGCTCAAAGAACGGGTCAATTCCGCTTTGACGCAAAAACCATGACGCGCAATGGTTAGCAAATCCACACGCGCCTTTAGAACCATCAGCGAAGCCGGGGATGAGCTGGATTTACAGCCCCATGTTTTGCGGTTCTGGGAAAGCAAATTTCCCCAAATCCAGCCGATGAAACGCCGGGGCGGTCGCCGGTTTTATCGGCCCGAGGATATCGAATTTATACGCGGTATTAAAATCCTCTTGCATGAAGAAAAGCACCCGATCAAAGACGTACAAAAATTGATCAGAATTCGCGGCGCACAAAGTATTATGGAGTTGGGCCGGTCGGTAGAAAGTGCTTCAAAACCCAAGGACGTCCAAGATACGGACCTGGTCCCTAGCCGCATTAAGCCAGTCATCCACACCCCGGCCCCGCCGCTAGAGGAACCGCCAAAACAAGAGCCGCCGACAGAGAAGACGGAGAGTTCCGATGTTGACCGTGAAAAGCTGCAATCAGCTTTGGAGCGCTTAAAATCCCTAAAATCTCGCTGGAACGAATTTAAATAAGCCCGCAGCTTAGGGCGCTCTAATCTCTCGCCGGGTAACCCTTCCAACGCTTTACCGCCTTCATAACCAAAGAGGAATGAATTTTGGCAACATGGGGCAGGGCGGCGATTGTGCGGCGGTAAATGCGTTCGTATTCACGGGTGTTTTCCGCCGCAACTTTAAGCAAATAATCCGCATTGCCGGTCATCAAATAACATTCCAGGATTTGCGGACGGGCAAGAGCCGCTTTTTCAAACGCTGCCAATACGCGCTCGCTTTGGCTCTCCAGGGAAATTTCAACGAAAAATTCAATTTGATAGCCCAGTTTCTGCCCGTTCAAACGCGCATGATATCCCTCAATCACACCGGCTTTCTCAAGCATACCAATACGCCGGTGGGTAGCAGAGGGGGACAAGCCAACAGCAGTACTCAGATTGGCAATAGAGCGGCGGCAATCTGATTGCAGGGCCAAGAGCAGATTTTTATCAATTGTATCCATAGCGCCAATATATTCGAATAAATCTAGTGATAATAGTAAAAATAACAGGAAATATTGATTTTAAAGCAATAATTCGAAAACATTGCACCGAGAGATTTGTTAATTTCCTACTTTATCAAGGGAGATATCTATGCTTATCGGCGTGCCAAAAGAGATTAAAAACCATGAATACCGGGTCGGATTAACCCCGGAAAGCGTAGCGGAACTTGTCCAGGCAGGACAAAAAATTGTTGTCGAAACCCAGGCCGGTTCTGGCATTGGCGCGACGGACGCGGATTATATTTCTGCCGGGGCCGTGGTGTTAGACACGGCAGCGGAAATTTTTGCACGCGCCGATATGATTATCAAAGTTAAAGAGCCGCAAGCCAATGAGTGCGCCATGTTAAGGCCGGGGCAAATTTTATACACATATCTTCATTTGGCCCCGGACCCAGCCCAGACCAAAGCTTTGCTAAAATCAGGCTGTATTGCCATTGCTTATGAAACCGTGACCAGTGACAGCGGCGAGCTGCCTTTGCTTAAACCCATGAGCCAGGTCGCGGGACGATTGTCGGTGCAGGCGGGGGCCGTTGCTTTGCAAAAAGAAAACAAAGGTCGCGGCGTTTTGCTCGGCGGTGTGCCCGGTGTTGCGCCGGGTAAGGTTGTGATTATCGGCGGCGGGGTTGTCGGATTTAACGCCGCCCAAATGG
>QIKS01000122.1 GCA_003233025.1 Hellea balneolensis
TTTGAAACTTTTTCAAACACTCCCTTTGCCCTACCGGCGACGGTGTTAATTTATGTGTTGGGGGCACTTGTCAATGCGCCGCAATGGATGATGCACGGGGGGGCAGTGCTTGTTTTTGGGCCGGTTTGGGGTAGTGTTATTGCCTGGAACGCGACCTTGCTGTCGGCCAGTTTTAATTTCTGGCTTGGGCGCAGGCTCGGGGCGAAACGGGTTAGCCAGATGAGCGGCGGGTTTTTTGGCAAATTTTTATATGTGGTCAAATCGCACGGCTTTTGGGCCAGCCTGATTGTGCGCATTGTGCCGACGGGGCCTTTCGTCATTGTCAATCTGATTGCCGGGGTTACGCGGATGAAATTTATCTGGTTTTTGATGGGGACGGCGGTGGGGATTATCCCAAAAATTGCGCTTGTGGTTTCGGTTAGCGAAGGGGTGAAGGGGGCGACAAGTGGTAAAGGGGCGCTCTATATTGCCGTGGTTTGCGCCATTGCTTTGATTTGGCTTGGGGTTATTTATCTGGCGGGCAGTTATATCACTAAAAAGCGGGCATTGCGTAAATTAGCCCAAAACAGTAAAAATGAGCAAGGATAGGGATAGATAATTGCACAAAATGCACTATAATCATCCAAGACTGCTTGCTTTTTTATGTTTGGCCGCTCATTAACGGTTTGAAATAATTATTATGGTATAGCCTCGACCCCCTAGCTTTCGTGTGAAAGTGGTGTGCAGGTCAGAGGCACAGTTAAGAATAAGTAGGACGATTATGCTTTCAAGCCTGTTTGGTTTTCTTTCGGCTGACATCGCCATTGATTTGGGGACAGCCAATACCCTTGTGTATGTTAAAGGCCGCGACATCGTTTTAAACGAACCGTCTGTTGTGGCATATTCAACCCGAAATGGTCGTAAGGATGTCCATGCGGTTGGTGAAGATGCCCGTATGATGTTGGGACGCACGCCGGGTCATATTTTAGCCGTCAGGCCGATGAAAGAAGGGGTGATCGCTGATTTTGAAGTGGCGGAGGTTATGATCGAGCACTTTATCAAAAAAGTGCATAATCGCCGTACCCTTGTTCATCCGCAAGTGGTTGTATGTGTCCCTTCCGGCGCGACAGCCGTTGAGCGCAGAGCCATCCATGATAGTGCGGCGCGGGCGGGCGCGCGTAAGGTTTATTTAATTGCCGAACCTATGGCGGCGGCTTTGGGGGCAGGTCTGCCCATACATGAGCCGTCCGGGTCTATGGTGGTTGATATTGGCGGCGGCACCACGGAAGTGGCCGTCTTGTCTTTGGACGGCATTGTTTATTCGCGCTCTGTGCGTGTGGGCGGGGATAAGATGGATGAAGCCGTTATCCAGTATATTCGCCGCACGACCAATTTATTGCTCGGGGAGATGAGCGCGGAACAAGTGAAAAAAGAAATTGGTTCCGCCCAAATGCCAGACGATAATGAAGGTATGACGTTGCAAATTAGAGGCCGGGATTTGATGAACGGTGTGCCGCGTGAAATTCAGGTGACCGAGGCTATGATTGCTGAAGCACTTTCGGAGCCTGTTGAGCAAATTGTTGACGCTGTTAAAATGGCTCTGGAGGCGACACCGCCCGAACTTGCGGCTGATATTGTTGATAAAGGGATTGTGTTGACGGGCGGCGGAGCTTTGTTGCGCAATTTGGATATGGAATTACGCAACCGTACGGGACTGCCTGTCTCGATTGCAGATGATCCGCTTATGTGCGTGGCACGGGGGTCTGGCATGGTTGTGGAAAATTTGAATAAATGGAAAAGCCTCCTTTCTGTCGGGGTGTAGCGTGTGTTTTTAAATTAGGTAGCGTACTATGAGCGATAAGGGATTTAGTCGCCCACAGGCCCGCCGCAATACGAGGCGTAATGTGGCGATTTTCCTTGTGCTCATCACGTCGGTTATGTTCCTGGCAGATCGCCAACAAACATCTTTTTTGGCCAGCGGGCGCTATAGTGCCGATAATGTTGCCATGCAATTTTTGGGATTTTTAGCCAGCCCCATACGCGGGGTGGGCAGTATTGGTCGCCAATATTTTGAACGTTCACGTGCCCATCAAGACAATAAACGCCTTAAGGATGAGGTGGCGCGTTTGCGCAAATATGAGAACCAGGTTCTTGACCTTGAAATGCGGGTGAACAGATTTGAAGAAATCCTCGGTATGGATAACTCAGCCGATATTCCTATTGAACGTATTGTTGCCCGCGCGGTTAGTGAAACCAACGGGCCTTTTGTCCATACGGCCCTGATCAATGCCGGCATAAACAAAGGCGTACGTTCCGGACATGCGGTTATGAGTGTTGATGGTTTGTATGGGCATGTGGTGCGGGCGGGGAGGACGTCTTCACGGATTTTACTGCTCAATGATTTAAGCAGCCGGATTTCGGTCATGTCACAGCGGTCGCAAAGCCGGGCAATCCTGGTCGGTAATAATTCAACAAGACCAAAGCTTGATTATATTTCTGCCGATGCGGATTGGCGCATTGGCGACCGGGTGGTGACGTCGGGGGATGGGGGTGTTCTGCCGCGAGGGCTTCCCATTGGCCATGTTGATATTGTCGACGAGAAAAACCCGAATGTGAAGCTTTTCACCCAAGGCAAGCCCGTTGATTGGGTTTGGGTGTTGCCTTATAAACCGACCCCGCCGCCGCAAGGGGAAGGTGAGCTTGACCCGGAAACCCTGGTCGAAAACGAAGCCGAAAATGAAGTGGCTCAGCCATGACGCGCGACGTAACGGTATACCGGTTGAGATCCGTAACCCTTGCGTTCCAGGGTTTAGCCGGTGGTTTACTGCTTGTATTTATTGCGTTGATAAATCTTGATATGGGTGCGTTTAAAACGGGGTTTATATTTTTGCCGGTCGCTATTGTTTATTTGTGGCCGGTTCGTGCCTCATATACATGGTCATTAATATGCATTTTTTTGCTGGGAATTTTTTATGATTTTGCCAGCAATGGGCCTTTGGGCTTATGGACATTATGCTACTTAGCTTTGTTTATTGTGCTGGGCGGCGGCGCGCGTACGACCATTCGGTTTCCGGCAGCATTTCTTTGGTTTTTACTCAGCATGTCATTCGTTTGTTGTCTGGCGATGTTGCTTGGCCGGTTTGCGTTGGGTCAATGGCCGAACGGGCTGGAAATCGCAAAAAGCATGTTGACGACAGCAGTTGTTTTTCCGCTGATATTTTGGATACGCAGAACAAGCCTTATCATCTTTGGTGGAATTGAAGATCCAAAAGTAGCGATATGACCGATGATGGAGACAACAAAACCGTTATAAACCGGCGCTCTTTGCTCCTCGGTGCAGGGGGGCTTGGCGTGTTTGGGGTGTTGGCATCGCGTTTATATTATCTGCAAGTGACCCGGGCGGAGGATTACCGGGTTTTGTCGGACAATAACCGGTTTAATTATAATACGCTTATCCCTGAGCGCGGCCGAATTCTTGATCGCAATAG
>QIKS01000093.1 GCA_003233025.1 Hellea balneolensis
CGTGGCCCGGCGAAACAAATCAGGGCGTCTGGTTCGGCCAAATGAACATCACCGAGCATGGCATAGCTGGCTGTCACCCCGCCGGTTGTCGGGTCGGTCAGCACGACAATATAAGGCAGTCCCGCCCGGCGCAGCATTTGCACACCAATGGTCGTGCGCGGCAATTGCATGAGCGACAATGCGCCTTCTTGCATGCGCGCACCGCCCGCTGCGGTAAAGACGATGAGCGGCAATTTGCGTTTTATCGCTTCTTCGCAAGCCGTGATAAAAGCATCCCCGGCCGCCATGCCCAATGAGCCGCCCATAAAGGCGAAATTTTGCACCAGTACGACCGTGCGAATACCTTCAATCCGCCCCACGGCCAAAGCCATAGCATCGGCCATGCCGGTTTTACTGCGCGCGGCTTTGAGGCGGTCGGTATATTTTTTGTCGTCCTTAAATTTAAGCGGATCAACGGCAACTTCCGGAGTTTCCAGACGCTGGTATTTGTCATCATCAAAAGTGTAAGACAAGCGAAATTCTGGCCCGATACGCATATGGTGCCCGGCGGGGGTGACGTGCAAATTGGTGGCCAAATCCGCATGGAAAACCATCTCGCCGGATTTGGGACATTTGACCCAAAGATTATCCGGGCTGTCGCGTTTGGTAAAAATTTTCTTGACGCCCGGCGGCGTTATTTTTGAAAGCCAGTTCATCAGCGATGTTTAGCGGTTTTGGACAAGAGGGGCAAGCGTCTATGCATGGTGTGCCGCTTTTGCCAGAGCGCGTGTCAGGGCGAGTGCGGCGTCGGGGCCGTCTTTATGCAAGCGATCGACGATGGCGCTACCAACAACAACCGCGTCCGCGTTCTTGGCAATTTGTGCGGCTTGCGCAGGCGTTTTAACGCCAAAACCCACCACAACCGGCAGGCCGGATGCTTTGCGCACGCGGGCGACGGCCTCGGATACCGAAGTTGATTTCCCAAGAGCTTTGCCGGTTATGCCGGCCACGGAGACATAATAGACGAAACCTGTGGTGTCTTGGACCACTTTGGGCAAGCGGGCATCATCGGTTGTTGGCGTGGCCAGACGGATAAGCGCCAGGTCGTTCGCCTCAAAGGCGCGGCGCAAGTCGGCGTCTTCTTCTGGCGGCAGGTCAACAATAATCGCGCCGTCAACGCCGGATTTTTTGGCGGCCTGTGCGAAATTTACATACCCCATATGATGCACCGGATTGGCATAGCCCATCAGGATAATCGGTGTGGCGTCATTGGTTTTGCGAAACTCTGCGGCCATTTTTAGCACTGATTTTACGGTCGCCCCTGCTTTTAAGCTGCGCAAACCTGCCAGTTCAATGACCGGCCCGTCAGCCGCCGGGTCGGTAAAAGGCATGCCCAGTTCGATAATGTCAACGCCGGCCTCTGGCA
The DNA here is from genome assembly GCA_003233025.1 of Hellea balneolensis. Lineage (GTDB taxonomy): Bacteria > Pseudomonadota > Alphaproteobacteria > Caulobacterales > Maricaulaceae > Robiginitomaculum_A > Robiginitomaculum_A balneolensis_A. Next base: position 1,406 of record QIKS01000093.1, read on the forward strand.
AAGCTTTCATCACCGCCAATGATCTATCATAGTCCGGGTCGCCGCCCATAATATAGGCAACAAATCCCGATTTCTTTTCGGCTTTCAAGCGGGCAAATGTGGCGTCAATCCGGTGTGTCATATCTCGACCCCGAGCGCATCAGCGACGGTAAAGACGTCCTTATCGCCGCGCCCACACATATTCATAATGATCAATCCGTCCGCGCCAAGTTCGCGGGCCAAATCCAAGGTTCGGGGCAGAGCGTGGCTTGGCTCCAGGGCCGGTAATATACCTTCAAGCCGGGCGCAAAGCTGGAAGGCTTCCAAAGCTTCCGCGTCCGTAGCTGATACATATTCAGCCCGACCAATATCGTGTAAAAATGCATGTTCAGGGCCGATGCCGGGATAATCAAGTCCGGCGGAAATAGAATGGGCATCACAAATCTGGCCGTGTTCATCTTGCAATAAATATGTTCTATTGCCGTGCAAAATTCCGGGCTTGCCGCCGCTGAGCGAGGCCGCGTGCAGGCCGGTCTCGACGCCACGCCCCGCAGCTTCGACGCCGATAAGGCGCACGTCTTTGTCGTCGATAAAATCAGTAAATAATCCCATAGCGTTCGAGCCGCCGCCAATGCAGGCGACAACGGCGTCTGGCAACCGGCCTTCGGCTTCCAGAATTTGCGCCTTGGCTTCACGGCCAATTACCGTCTGAAAATCGCGCACCATTGCAGGATAAGGATGGGGGCCAGCCACCGTGCCGATGCAGTAAAATGTGTTGTCCACATGGGTGACCCAATCGCGCAGGGCTTCGTTCATGGCGTCTTTTAAGGTGGCCGTGCCGGATGTTACTGTGCGCACTTGTGCGCCCAAAAGTTTCATACGAAACACATTGGGTTTTTGCCGCTCTATATCGGTTGCGCCCATAAAGACAATGCATTCCATACCGAGACGCGCCGCCATTGTCGCGGTTGCAACCCCGTGCTGGCCGGCGCCGGTTTCTGCGATAATACGCGATTTACCCATGCGTTTGGCCAGTAAAAGCTGGCCGAGACAATTGTTGATTTTATGAGCGCCGGTATGGTTTAGCTCGTCGCGTTTAAAATAAATCTTGGCGGCAGGGTTATCTTTGCCCGCATATTCGCTGAGGCGCTGTGCGTAATAAAGCGGGCTGGGCCTGCCGATATAATGCTTGGCGAAATGGTCAAATTCACGCTGAAATTCGGGGTCGATTTTGGCTTCTTCATAGGCTTGTTCAAGGGCGAGAATGGGCGGCATTAAGGTTTCGGCCACGTAGCGGCCACCAAAATCGCCAAAGCGGCCATGCTCGTCTGGAATATTACGATTACTCATGTGCCGCTTTCATAAATTGTGCAATTAAACAGGCGTCTTTTATACCCGGTTTGCGTTCAACGCCAGAGCTGACATCGAAAAATTTTATCCCCGTGCGCTGTGCCGCCTTTAGGGTTTGAGGGGTCAGGCCACCCGCCAAAATAAGCGGCACGGGGGAGGTAAATCCGTCCAATAACTTCCAGTTAAAAGACACGCCGTGCCCGCCTTTTTGACGTGCGGTTTTGGGCGGCTTGGCATCAAGCAAAATATAATCGGCAATGCCTTGATAGGCAGCGATTTTATCCAGATCTGATTTTTCTCTTATGGCCAGGGCTTTTATAATACCAAGCCCGGTTGCGGATTTAATGCCCTGGGCCTGGGCTGGTGTTTCCGCGCCGTGGAGCTGGATGAAATCTGCGCGCATATGTGCGGCGATTTGCGCGCTTAATTTCTGGCTCGGATTTACGCACACTGCAACACGCGGGATAATGCCCAAGGCTGGCATTGCCAATTTTGTTGCTGGGGCAAGGCTAAGCTTGCGCGGGCTTTCGGCCTCGACGACAAAGCCGAGAAATCCGGCGCCGGCGCCGATAGCGGCGCTTAAATCTTCAGGGCGGGTGAGGCCGCATATTTTTACAGACGGCCTCATATAGCTAAACCCTATTCGCGCTTGTTATTTTTTCAAAAGATCGCGAATTTCAGCCAGAAGCACTTCACCTGCAGGCGGAGCCGACGGGGCTTCTTCTTCTTTT
>QIKS01000132.1 GCA_003233025.1 Hellea balneolensis
AAGCTCACTTCCAAAACCCAATCACCGCCAAGGGCGGCGTTGCCTGTGTCGTCATCCGACGCGGCAATATCCGCGCCTGTGGCTGCGGCCAGCGCATTGACCGCGTCAATATCTGCGCCAAAATCACAGCCATAAATCAAGATATCGCCTGCCGCCGTTAAGGCCGCGCCGATGATGGCCAACTCGTCTGCATATTCACCTGCTATACTGCCCGAATTTAAAACCGAATTGCCAAGGTTGAGCTGTCCTGCCGTGCCGTGTGAAATAATATGAATGGCTTCAATGCCTTCACGCCCAGCCAGATATGCCGCCATTTTCTCAATGCCGTCTTCATCGGCGTTGATCAGAACGACTTCAACATCCGGGCCAAATTCAGCCAGGATAGTTTCATAATCCTCAACCGTTGTATCGACAAAAACCACACTGCGCGGGGCAGCGTCTAAATTGCCAAGCAATGCGTCTATATCGACGGCCTGGTCGCTTCTAAAATTAGTGGCGGCAGGGATAACCAAATCGCCCGTTTCCAGGCGCGGTGTAGCTTCGATTTGTCGCTCGGGCAGGTCTGTATAACGCTGCGGCCCATCACCAAAATCAACCCGTTCGGCGGATACAGGTTCAGCAGTTTTCGGGGCGGCATAAACGGGGGCGCTGACAACACCGTGTGTTTGTCGAGGGTCTAGCAGAATTTCACGTTGAGGCAGAACCGTGTCGTTAATTGCGATTGTCGGTGTTGGTTGGTCGTCCTCAATACTGCCGCTCAAGGGGGCGGTGTCGTCAAATTGACCTGTGAACACAAAATTGCCCGTATGGACAGGCTGGGTGAAATCTATTGGCGTATCTATCGTGGCGACGACCCCACTGGGGGCTGACAATGCACGAGGTTCGGCGCCGATTGCGCGCAGCTCAAGGCCTTGGGCCAGAAAATTGTCGCGGACATTTGTCGCCTGTTCATCAAGCAAGTTGGCGTCAACAACAAGAATAGGCGGCGCAATAGCAAGTGGCAATATCGGGGTATCAAAGCTTTGGCTTGTTGCGCTAAAATCAACCCGTTCAGCTGTGACGGTTCCGGTGTTTTTAACGTCACTGCTCGCTTGCAGCGTTAGGGCTATCGCCGTGTTTTCAGACCCCCATTTGGATGCATCTTCATAGATATATGCATTGCCGCTCTCATCAACGCCGACCTGAGCGCCAATCGCGTCAAGGTCATATTGCTCCAATTGATTGCGGTATTCATCATTGAGGTTTTGTAGCGTGTTTATCGCAGCTACAGGAAGTTCGTTTTGCACCACAGAGGCTTCGCCAAATTGAGCACTACTCAGCGCTGGAAGGGGTGTATCAGGCGGCAAAAATAATTGCGCACTGGCAAATCCGGCCTGTTGTTGCTCAAGAGCATCAAGCGCACCTTCCGCGCCGGTCACAACACCCGCCGCATCTAAAAGTACCCGTGGCTCCAACGCAACAAGCCCTAAGGATTGTCGGCTTACCGAGCCGTTTAACTGGCTTTTTGTCGAAGGTTTCTTTGCGTTTTGTGTCTTTAAAATAGCCATTTTATTTCCCTAATTCCTTGCGGATTAAAATTATCACCTCATAAACCGGTACGACTAAAACGGTGATTTCTATACATGCTCACCTATCGTTTTAAATTTCTGCCTGCACCGGGTTATCTATATTTACGTGTACCTACCTGCTTGAATTTACCATTGCCCAACCCCGTGACTTGCAACTTGCAAGTCGCTAGCTTAGGGGATGAATTCGATTAACCAGGAGGCGGCGCGCTGCGGGCAACCCACAAAATGCGCAGGCTTTTGCTTAATGTTTTTACGTCTTCCTGGCCGGTTATATTCGCGCCATACGGATCATATCCCAAGGCAGAATAAATATTGGCCGAGGCCTCTTGTAGTTCAGCATGGGCAGCATCTCGCCGCGCCTCGCTGATGATTGTATTCATTTGCTCACGCACCAATGTTTGTTGGGATGCAGATTTGGCCTGGGCCAAAGCTGCAATTTGCTGCATGATATCGCCTTGGACGACCGTACCTTCGCTGGCGGTTTGGTATTCGGTCATCAGTGCGGAATATCGCGCGCGCGCAATGCTCACCTGGGTCACCACAGCCAGAGCGGCCGCCAATGCTTTTTCCTTCTCAAGGGCAAGTTTGGCTTTCGCCCGTCTTTTACGCTTAGGTGTTTCAAACACTTTCAGTAAATTCCAACTGGCCCGCGCACCGTAAGATACCCAATCCTGATTAAACAAAAAACTGTTAGAATTGACATCGAGGCCACCATAAGCTTGCAAGCTTGGCAAAGCTTCCAGCAGCACTTTCTTAACTTCCCCGCGGCCGATACGAATAGCATAACTGCTTTCGCGGATTTCCGGCCTGTTGGTCAGAGCCAAATTAACCATCTCATCAAATGACATGATAATCTTATTAGGCGCGGGGACATTGTTTGGGATTTCCAAACGATATTGGGTGCCCGCAGGCAAATTCATCAGAGCCGCCAATTCGATCTTGGCCATGCCAAATTCCCGCTGCATTTGTTGTGTCTGGGCGGTGATGTCGTTCAACTCCCTTTGATAAGCCAATGCGGGCATGGGTGCGGTTTTGCGTTCCAAGTATAAAGAGCGGGAACTGGCGAAAGCCTGACGCACATCATGCTCCAAAGCTTCAAGTCTTTGGCTTAAGCGTTGAGAGCTTGTCGCCCGCCAATAGGCACGATGGACATCTTCCATCAGCTGGATAATCGCTTTACGGCGGCGCTCCTGGTAAATCAGGCTTTCATCACCCAATTGCTCGGCGCGAATTTTCGAAATACCAAAATCAAGAATATTCCAAGAGGCGGTCAAATCTGCGTTAAACACATTGCGCTGCGTCGATGTCGACGGCTCCAAAGACTGCCGCCCGCTCAGCAAAGACAAGCTGGACGCGCCCGGATCATTATTGCGGCCAAAATAACCGCCATTGGCAACCAATTGCGGCAATAAATCAAATTTGGACAAATCATAATCGCGCCGCGCCAAATCATATTCCATCATGGAAACCCGGTGGTCGAGATTATATTTCAAGGCCCGCGCCATGGCCTCATAAAGGCTAATAGCCTCAGTGATAGGTTCTTGATCCGCCCCCAAAGCTTGGCGAAGTTCAACGGCTCTGTTGGCGTTCTCCTGATCTGTCAACAAGAGGGGTGTGTTGGAACATCCAACCAGTATGAACGCACACGCGCCCGCCAATAAAAGTTTCTGCATTATTCATATCTCCGCTTAAATTGCTATTAGGGGTTGTATATATGAGGATAAACATGAAAATATTGTTAAAACGTTGAAACAATTACATTATTACAGCTTTAGCGAGCATTGCATTTTCTCGCTAAATATCAGCATATTAGACGATATTATACAATTCTAGATATTGAAAATAATTATGGTTACAATTTTAAGTAACTATTTAATGTAATTTTAATTC
>QIKS01000159.1 GCA_003233025.1 Hellea balneolensis
GGGTATTTGAGCAAGGCGGGCTGGCCCTGTGCCAAACAAAACCGGGCGCAAATGTTGAAGTTATCCGGCTTGATAAAGCCGGTAAGAAACAGTTTTTAAAAACGGTCGCCGATGCAAATGGTCAGCTTGTTATTGGTTTTGACAGGGATGATGAGGGCGTCAGCTTAAGAACATTGGGGGTAAAACCTTCACCCCCTTTGCCGATTGTCCTCAAGCGCCGCAGCTATGAGATTTCGCGCATTGACGGTCTTCCGCCGTCACAGGTTTCTACCTTTAACAAAAAACAGCTCGCCCATATCAAATCCTCGTCAGCGCGCAAGAGACAGGGTTTTGCCTCGCGCGAGCAAACCTTGTGGTTTCAGGACGGTTTCACATATCCCCTGAAGGATTTTGTCAAAACATCACCTTTTGGCGCCCAACGTATTTTAAACGGCGAAGCGAAACGGCCCCATTACGGTGTTGATATTGCCGCCCCGGCTGGCACGCCAATTTATGCCCCCGCCGACGGGGTGATCAGCTTGGCCGACGACGATCTTTATTTCGAAGGGGCAATGGTGTTGCTTGACCATGGTCAGGGTCTGATCTCCATGTATCTGCATATGAGCGAGATTGACGTGACACCGGGGCAAAAAATCCGACAAGGCGAGCGGCTCGGCGCGGTTGGGGCAAAAGGTCGCGCCACCGGCCCGCACTTGTGCTGGCGGCTTAAATGGCGTAATCGCAATCTTGATCCGGAGCTTTTAACCCAGTGGCCAAAGCATGATTAAACAAGCAAAAGACTGCCAAACAATGGCCGAAGTGCGTGTGGGTGTTGATGCTCTTGACCGCGAATTGATCAAGGTCATCACCCGCCGACAAGCTTATATGGCCGCCGCCGCCCGCATTAAAACCGACCGGGACACCGTCCATGACAGCGTGCGCATTGAAGAGGTTATCAGCAAAGTTAAGGCGGCCGCCCTGGATGCCGGCCTGTCCATAGACATCGCCGAACCGGTCTGGCGCGAGCTGATCGCCCGCTCCATCGCCTATGAATTTAAGCAATGGGATAAAATCCGCGAGACGGGTTAAGTTTTGATCCTTGACATATTGGCAATTATATCATATGTGATATAAAGGTGAAATGGGCACTTGAAATTCTTCCAGAGGCCAAGAGCGAGCTTCTTGCTTTGCCGCCTGATTTGCAGGCCCGTTTTCGCCACATTGGTAAAATGCTTGTCATTGATGGCCCACAAAAAATCGGGATGCCACATGTAAAACATATGGAAGGCAAGATATGGGAAATGCGCATGAAGGGAAAAAGCGGCATTGCCCGCGCACTTTATTTCACGATGAGCGGCAGAAAAATCATCATTTGCAATGCATTTGTCAAGAAATCGCAAAAAAACCCGAAACGAGAACTTGAAAAAGCGCAGGCCAGATATAAGGAATATAGATTATGACAAAAACAATTAGTTTCGACGACATGTGGGAAGAAATGAAAAAAACCCCGGCAGTAAAGGTCGAATATGATCGCTTAGCTCCTGAATATGCGGTGGCTTATGCTATGATATCCGCCCGGGCCGAGGCGGGGTTGACGCAAGCTGCGCTCGCGAAAAAAGCGGGGATTACTCAAGCACAAGTCGCCCGGATTGAAGGTGGTCAATGGCCGCAGCCTAAAACTTTGCACAAATTGGCCAAAGCGCTTGGAAAAACCCCGAAACTGGAATTTATTTGAACCAAACCTTACTTCTTATACATATCTTTCGGCCATCTTCTGTGTACCCAGAACCAGTCCGTCGGGTTTTTGCGGATGTGGTCTTCTATGAAATGGGTGATTTGTTCGACACCGTTTTTGATATCCGCACTGGCGTTTTTGCTGCGCTTTAGGACAATCGGGTCGTGAAACTCTACCCGAAAACGGGCTTTGGCCAATCTTGTGACGGTCATGGGAATGAGGGGAGCGCCGGTTTTTAAGGCAAGTTTTGTCGGGCCGGTTGCCGTCATGGCGCCGTGACCAAAGAACGGGATTTCAATGCCTTCGTTAAATTTTTGGTCGTTGAGCACAGCAATGCTCTCGCCTTTTTTCAAGGCGGAGATCAACTCTTTTGCACCCTTGGCACCAGATTTCGCAACCATTAACTTTATGCCGTAACTGGCACGTTGCGCCCGCACACGTTTGTCGAAATAAGGATTGTTGACGGGGCGGTAGGTGATGTGGACGGGGAGGCCTGCTTGTGACAACACGGCGGCCATGATCTCCCAATTGGCGAAATGTCCCGTGACAATAATCGCCCCTTTACCCGCTTTGGCCACGGCTTTAAATTGTTCCAGCCCGCGCACCTCAACCCTAGAGTTTTTGGCAAAAACCTTGATCCGGCACAGCATGGGAAATTCTGCGAAAGTCCGCCCCATCTGGTTCCAGCTTTGCTTGAGCCAGATATCGATCTGCTCATCAGTGGCATCGGGGAAAGCCAGCCGCATATTGGTTTTTGCAATATGGTGTTTGGATGTTTTTGGGCCAATATGCGCGAACAATTTACCCCCCAATGATGAAACCAGCTCAAAAGGATAAGCGCGTATAAAAAAATGCACGATATCATAAGCCAAAACTTCGGCGCGCCATTTTAGGTGTTTGAGAAAATTTTTCATGGCCGGGGTTTTAGCCGCTCTATGATCGGGTGTAACAGCCGCCTTAAATTTAGCTCATCCTCAAACACGACCGATACGGGCCAGACCAAAATATTTTTGCGCCAGGATTTGGGGATGCGGATGAAATCTTTTTCAGTGGTGATAAGCTGCGCTTCATATTCTTTGGCCAAGTCCATCAGGTTTTTCATATCCGTGTCTTTATAGGCATAATGATTGCCAAACCCCAAGCCTTCAACCAGCTCGCCGCCGTGATGGGTCAGGGCATCAAAAAATTTATTGGGCCGGCCGATGCCGGCAAAGGCGAATAATTTGCCGGGCGGCATATCCGAAACCGGCCGCAAATAGGCGGACAGAACAATCTGCCCTTTCAGATGGGCTTGCAAATCGTCGCTTAGGGTATAGTCCGCGTGCGGGTTCATAACAATAACCGCGTCGGCGCGCGCCAGTGCGGTTTTAATCGGCTCGCGCAGTGGCCCGGCCGGGAAAACCCGTTCATTGCCAAAGCCAATTGTGCCGTCGACCACCAGCAAGGACAAGGTTTTGTGCAAGAGCGGGTTTTGGTGGCCATCATCCATAATAATCACTTGCGCCCCGCGCGCCCGCGCTGCCCGCGCCCCGTCGTCACGCCCCGCCGCTATCCAGACCGGGCCGGTGCGGGCCAGCAAAATAGGTTCGTCGCCAACATCGCGGTATGTATGGTTTTTCGACACCAAAACCGGGCCTTTTTCCAAGCCGCCATAGCCTCGGCTTAAGGCGACGGCCCTGATATCCATGCGCAGAAAACTTTCGAGTATATAGGCGGTGACC
>QIKS01000140.1 GCA_003233025.1 Hellea balneolensis
CGACATTCCCGTCGCTGCAGCTCAAGAATACATCTCTGATATGTTGGGAGAATTGTGTGTAATTGCAAAAACCTCTGGCCAGACCGACATACTGACCCTTCTTCAAATAACCCGGCAAGCCGTTCTGGCCTCATTATCAAAACAGCCCTAAAGGTTGAGCGCTAAACGGCCATCGCCTTCGACAATAATTTCGCCGAACAGTTCCAATTCCAGTAATGCCGCCGCGGCGATTGGATAAGCAATGCCGCTTTGACGGATAATTTCATCACGCGGGGTCGGGGTCGGCGAACACAGGGCCAGTAAAATTTCGCGCGCACTGGCAATATCATCCTGAATATCATCCCAATTAATATCAGGCGCGCTATAATGTTCCTCGTCTTCTTCAAAGACCGGCGGGCGTACATTGTCCAAGACATCTATAATGTCGCGGCTATTTTCGATCAGAGCCGCGCCTTGGCGGATCAGGCGGTTACAGCCCCTGGTGCGCGGATCAAGAGGCGAGCCAGGCGCCGCCATTACCTCTCTATTTTGCTCCAAAGCAAAGCGGGCGGTGATCAGCGTGCCGGAACGCTCCGCCGCTTCAATAACCACCACACCCAGACACAGACCGGAAACAATCCGGTTGCGGCGAGGGAAATCCCGCGCCGTCGCCCGGTAGCCCAAAGGGCTTTCAGAAACCAGCACACCGCGCGCGGCAATTTCGTGGTAAAGTTCGCCGTTTTGTCTTGGATAAATATGATCAATTCCGCCGCCCAAAACCGCTGCTGTGCCGGTTTCGAGCGCGCCGGCGTGGGCGCTGGCATCAATGCCCCGCGCCAGGCCCGAAACGATTGTATAATCCGCCTCTCCCAGCTCATTGGCAATTTGGCGGGCAAAGCGCAAACCAATGGCAGATGCATTGCGCGAACCAACAATTGCCACGCAAGGCTTGTGCAAAAGATCAACATTGCCCAATACGCTAATGACAGGCGGGGTCGGATCAACGGCTTTTAAATAATAGGGATAGTCTGGCTCACCGGCACACAGCAGGCGTATGCCTCTTTGCTCACTCGCCTCCATTTCGCGTTCAATATCTTCCAAAGGCGGAATGACCATTTTGGCTTTGCGCCGGGCCAATTCCGGCAAAGCTTCCAAAGCCGCCCCGGCACTACCGTAACGGCGTAAAAGCTCACGAAAAGCCACGGGGCCAACGGTTGATGTCCGGATCAAACGCAACCAGTCGCGGCGCTCGGAAAATGAAAGCTCGTGTCCGCTCATGGGTTCTTATCGCCAATTTTAGGCTCTGTGCCAGCAAGTATACGCGTGATATTTTCCCGGTGGCGCAGAATAATAACCACGCCCAAAACAAGACACAAAACCGCAACACGTTGCGCACCCATAAAATAGGCCGCCACCGGAACACAGGCTGCCATAGAAATGCCCGCCAAGGACACCATGCGGCTGACAAAAACACTCATCAGCCATAAAGCGCCCGCCAACAATGCCAGGGGCCAGTACACAGCCAGCAACACGCCAAAATATGTGGCAACGCCCTTGCCGCCCTTAAATTTGAGCCACACGGGATAACAATGCCCGATCAGCGCGGCCCCGCCTGCGATCAAGCCCGCAGGGCTGGCAAAAACCGCAGCGAAAATCAAGGCAGCTACTCCCGCTTTGCCAGCATCAAGTAATAATGTCAGGACGGCCAAATCCTTGCGTCCCGTGCGCAAAACATTGGTCGCGCCAATATTGCCAGAACCAATTTTGCGAATGTCCCCCTGTCCAGCCATACGGGCCAATAATAATCCAAAGGGAATAGACCCTAATAAATATCCGCCCAGCAGTGAAATCAAGATTTCAATGTTTATCATAGCGCTACTTTGCCCCTAAGCCGAACGAGAGTCAAAAACGATCTTGCCCCCGCAGATGGTCAGCACGGCTTTGCCTTGCATATGGCGGCCATCGAAGGGCGTGTTTTGCGATTTTGAGCGCAGATCAGCGGCAGTGCATATCCAGGGTTTATTGGGGTCGATTAAAACCAAATCCGCAGGTGCGCCTTTTTGCAACCGGCCTTGTGGCAATCCAAGCAGCTCCGCCGGGTTCAGCGTGACCGCTTTTAAGAACGCCGTCAGATCAAGCTGCTCATCTGCAACCAACGTCAAGCCAGCCGCCAAAAGCAATTCCAACCCGACAGCCCCGGCTGCGCTTTGCTCAAAAGGTTTGCGTTTTTCGCCAGCCGGGCGCGGATCGTGGCTGGAAACAACAATGTCGATACTGCCGTCATTAACCCCTGCAATCAGGGCAAGCCGGTCGTCTTCACCGCGCAAGGGCGGGTCAAGCTTGGCAAAACTGCGATAATCGCCAATATCAAGCTCATTCAGGGCCAGATGATTTATGCTGACACTGGCGCTCACCTCAAGCCCGCGCTTTTTGGCACGGCGGATGGCCGGCAATGTTTCTTGTGAAGACACAAGATCAACCAAAGTCCGCGCGCCCGTAAGCTCAGCCAGCGCCATATCGCGCTCGGCCATAATCCGTTCCGAAATGGCCGGCGCAGACGGCAGGCCAAGCCGTGCGGAAAAATCGCTTTCATGGGCGCAGGCCCCGGCGCTCAAATTCCCGTCAACGGCCCGGTGGGCGATCAGCGCATTAAAGGTCGAACCGTAAGACATGATCCGGCGCATCAGCCGTCCGTCGCCAAGCGGTGTCTCTCCGTTGGAAAACAGCACGGCCCCCGCCTCACTCATCAGGCCAATTTCGGTCATCTCGCGGCCCGCAAGCCCCTTGGTCAGCGCGCCTGCAATATAGACGCGAATATCCGTGCTTTCACCCCGCCTTTGCATATGGTCAACCAAAGATATGTCGTCGATTACAGGATTTGTCGTTGGCATTACCACCATCGACGTCACCCCGCCAGCCGCCGCCGCAATCGCTGCACTTTCAATGGTTTCTCGATGCTCCGTCCCCGGCTCGCCGGTGGTGACGCGCATATCGATAAGACCGGGACACAGGATCAAGCCGTTTGCGTCAATCCGCTCATCAATATGGGCAGCCGCCACATCGGCGCCAAAACCGGTAATGATACCGTCTTCGATCAACAAATCACCAAGCGCGTCATAATCCGTAGCCGGATCAATCAAACGCGCACCTATAATGGCCAATGTGCTCATGACGCCGCCCCTTTTGCCGCCAAGGCTTGTAAAATCGCCATGCGCATGGCCACGCCGGTTTCCACCTGCTTGGTGATCAGGCTAACCACCGGATCATCTGCAATGTCAGAACTGATTTCCACGCCCCGGTTCATCGGCCCCGGATGCATGACCAACGCTCCTTTACTGGCACAAGCAAGCTTGGCTCTGTCCAGGCCGTAAAAATGGAAATATTCGCGCCGCGACGGCACGAACGCTCCGCCCATTCGCTCGCAGGCGCAACATCATCACAATATCGCAGTTCTTAAGCCCGGTTTTCATATCATGAAACACCTCAACCCCCCATCTGTCCACATCAATGGGCAGCAAGGTTGGCGGGCCGATCAGCCTGATCTCACAACCCAATATATTGAGAAGCTGCACATTGGAGCGGGCAACACGCGAATGTAAAACATCGCCGCATATAGCAATGCGCAGGCCGTCGATTTGTCCCAGACGTGCGCGCAAAGTCAAGACGTCAAGCAAGGCTTGCGTCGGGTGCTCATGCATACCGTCCCCGGCATTGATCACCGAACAGCTCAGCTTCTGGGCCAGCAAAGACGGCGCGCCGGAGGCAGCGTGTCTAACCACCAAAAGATCGGGGTTCATGGCATTGAGGGTTGCGGCGGTGTCCAAAAGGGTTTCGCCTTTAGAGGCGCTGGAACTGGCCATCGCCATATTGACCACATCGGCCCCGAGCCTGCGCCCGGCAACTTCAAAAGATTTTTCGGTGCGGGTCGAGTTTTCAAAAAACAAATTGATCAGCGTCTTGCCCGCCAACACATGTTGGGCAGATGTTTTTTGTCGATCCAGATCCAGATAATCCGCCCCCAGAGCCAACAGCAGCTCAATGTCCGGACGGGTCAGATCTGCAATAGCAAGAAGATGGTTGGCGCTGAGTGTTGTGGAGGCATTTGCATCAGTCATAAGATTTCTCATACAATTTTTGCGCTTTTAAGGGCCGCGCCAGGGTTTGTAAAGCGGCTTGTCAAAATCCAGAGCGTTCCCTGAAAAATCATACCGTTTATAAAGTATGCAAAGATTCCATGCCTTGCGTAATGAACTGCCTAACGAGACGGGTGTATGGCATGCCCTGCTGCTTGGCTATTTCCTTTAAAGCCGCCAGTTGATCTTCGGGCAAAATATTCTCCAAAACTGCCATTTGCGCGGAAATTTTATTCTTTTTGCGGAAAATTCATCGCTATTCGCAATTATTTCTTGTTTTTCTCACAATTACTGGCATAAACGCGCTGCAATGATTAAGGAGTTTATTGGTTTGACCTTCAATAAGGGTAATTTTGGTTTACAAACAGCTTTACTAACACAGGTGCTAAGCGCATGTGTGGATACCATTATTATGTCTTCACTTAAGCTTCGTGTGGTTATTGTGAGCAAAAACGGGTTGTAAGAATATTAAAAATTATTCTGATAACCCGCTCACGAAATGAGCGGGTTTTTTTATGTCAGGAAGTCTATTATGAGTAAAAAAAGCGATGCCATACTCAAAGGTCCGGCCCGTGCGCCGGCCCGCGCCATGTTGCGCGCTGCCGGTATGGACGACGCAGCGTTTGAGAAGCCGCTGATCGCTGTGTTTAACACCTGGACGAATATGGGGCCGTGTAACATGCATCTGGACAAGCTGGCCGTGCCGGTGCGCGCCGGCATAAGAGCGCAGGGCGGCTTTCCGGTTGATTTTAACACCATTGCGATTTCCGACGGCATTACCATGGGTTCCGCCGGCATGCGGGCAAGCCTCATATCACGCGAAGTGATCGCCGACAGTATTGAGCTGGCCGTGCGCGGCCATTCTTTGGACGGGGTTATTGTGCTGGTCGGGTGCGATAAAACCATTCCCGCCGCCGCTATGGCACTGGCCCGCATAAACATTCCAGGCGTCGTGCTGTACGGCGGCTCGATCATGCCCGGCAAGCACAAGGGCAAGGATTTATCCGTCCAGGACGTGTTCGAAGCGGTCGGCGCCCACGCCGCCAAATTGATCGACGACGACGAATTGGCCGCAATCGAGCGCGCCGCATGTCCGGGCGCAGGGGCGTGCGGCGGGCAATTTACTGCCAATTCCATGGCCATGGCCATGACGTTTTTAGGGCTTTCACCTATGGGCGCCAATGATATTCCTGCCGTGTGCGACGAGAAAAACGAAGCGGCCTTTAAAGCGGGTGAATTGGTGGTCGACGCCGTCCAGAACCAGCGCCTACCGCGCACGCTGATCACCGAGACATCCTTGCGCAATACGGTCACGGCCCTGACCGCAACCGCCGCCTCGACCAATGCAATTTTGCATTTGCTGGCCATTGCCCGCGAGGCCGGTGTTGATTTTGACATCGATGTGTTCGATGAAATTTCGCGCACAACCCCGGTCATTGGCGATCTTAAACCCGGCGGGAAATATATGGCCAAGGATTTATACGAAGCGG
>QIKS01000134.1 GCA_003233025.1 Hellea balneolensis
ATGCAAACCACCATCATGCCAGGAAAGTACCCGCCAGTTTTCTCCAAATTGCCGCGCGCAAAAGGCATTGGCCTGGGCTATGGTTTCAAAATTGTCCCCCCGCACTGCCGGGCTATAGGCTAGGCGACCGCCGCTCCAATATTTTGACAAATGTTTGCCCTGTTTTTTCTCAACTTCCTCAATTTCAAGCGGCAAATCCATGCCTTCATCTTTAAAACAAGCCACAGGTAAGTCTGTGCTGCAATGTGCTGCAAAGTGTATCTCCGGTAAACGGATTGCATATCTTTTGAGTGGGGTTCTTTCTGCATGACAAATAGGCTATATTGGGGAGTTTATCTTTATATCCCGTATATTCTGAAAAGGTTACGCCTTTATTGGTGGACGGAAGTTCGCACACGGCCAGCGCCGTAAAATCTACCTTTACGTCATCTCCGATCATTATATCCAGGATTGATGTGGTGTTCTCCTGTTTCCTTTTTTGTTTTTGGGCGAGCTGGATATAGTCCAGCAGCGTCATAGTTTCATGAGGGTTTGCTGTGCTAGAGATCAACAAAATATCTTTAAGTTCGCCGAAAATTATATCGTTTTTCTGGTGCCAACCCGGGGCCGCAGTCGGATCCTTGAGCAAGACATCGGCTC
Organism: Hellea balneolensis; assembly: GCA_003233025.1. Taxonomy (GTDB): domain Bacteria; phylum Pseudomonadota; class Alphaproteobacteria; order Caulobacterales; family Maricaulaceae; genus Robiginitomaculum_A; species Robiginitomaculum_A balneolensis_A. The sequence goes on from QIKS01000134.1 coordinate 640, forward strand.
TGTATTTCGCCATAACTCCATAGGTGTAGTCCAAGTCATAAAGATCACCCAGATTTACGCCATTATTGCCATCATTGGTCAGCGTGGTTGCGCCCATAACGAAGATGCCGCCGGAAATATTGGCGGGAACTTCCATGAAATCCATAAACCGTGTATCCATCCCGTCCTCATCATAATTAGGGGCGGTTTTTGCGTAATGTGCAAAATATTCATAGGTCAGCAGTCTTTCGTGTACCTGCGCAGGTTCATGGCCAGCGGGTGAATAGGCGTCTTCTTTGCCGTTTAAAATAATCCGCTTGCTCTCACCGCTCGGGCAATGATATTCATTTATTATTTTCATGCCGGGTTGTTTTAACGCGGGTGTTTTACCGGCAACCGCCATATGTCTTGACAACAAAACCATGCTCACCAGAGCCACAAGCGCCCCGCCGACAAGCGTGCCAAATAATGCGCTGATAAAGCTGGATTTACTTTGCATAGATGTGTTCTTTCAATAGGTCGCCCCGATTAGTTTTCTTGATGCCCATACCTAACGCATTTACCGGCTCCAGCAAGTCCCGTCTTTTTGATCTTTAATATCAACCCAAACCCGCTGCGTGGCGTCTCCAACATTGCCGTAAGCCTGAATGCCCCATCCACCCCCGTCGTGAAAGCTTGCCGCCCGCCAACCGCGTCCAAATTCTGCGGCGCAATATGCATTTACGCTCGCAATATTTTTAAACTTGTCACCCGCTACCTTTGGTGTCGTTACGACAATACCGCCACTCCAATATTGTGGATCCTTCAGGCTCGACGGGGCAAGCGCGCCAATATCCTTGAAACATAAAACCGGTAATTCCACACTGCACAGCATGTCCCCCTGATAAGGGTTACATTTATAGGTCTTGTCGGCACCTGTGCTTTCATTTGCACCTGTACAATGCAGTTTAACGATCCCCACCACTTTATCGGTGGCTTCCAGACTACGCACAAAGCTAAGCCCTTTATTTTGTGAAGTGGGTTTTTGCGAAATGGGTTTTTGCAAAACAGACGGGTTTTCTTGCAAAACAGGCGATTGGGCAAACGCCGTAGAGGCAAGCTGCGCAAACAACAGCGTTGTCACAGCCAACACGCCGTACTTTAAAATATTTTGATAATCCATAATACGCATATCTCCCAAACAGAGGATAGGACAAACTACCAACTTAACCACCCCATGATTATGGGGGTGCTAATAAATAAAAATGAACTGCAAAGTATACGTTTCGGCTGAACCAATTAGAGCCTGCCGCCCATCCCCTGCTTTTGAGTTTCAACGTCAACACGCCCCCCTAAAGCAAATCGAGGCTCTCCCTAAAACCCTTTGGCATCGGATGCGCTATTTTCAATAATTCATCGCGCCTATATTCCATTGAGCCGCCATCGCCGTAGCTTGGGCGGGAGTTTTTGTGGCCCATTAGTAGGCAACGCAGGCCGTAATCTACGCCTGCTTCTAACATGCGTTTTTCGAATGAATGGCGGAATGAGTATATGCGGTGATTTTCTGTGGGGAATAGGGCGCGAACTCTAAACGCGTTCATTAAGGAGCCTGATAGTAGATTTCCTTTATCGCGGTAATGAGGGAAGCCATTGGGAGCCTTTCTCATAGCGGCGAGCGATACGCCCACCAAAGGGATTTCCCGCACGGATGATTTAGATTTTAACTGCCTGTCTGATGTTGGCCGTATCAAGATATGAGGGACTTCGTGGTCAAGAATGATGGTGTCTTGCGATAGGCTCGAAAGCTCGCTTGGGCGGCACCCTGTTTCAATCATGGCGTACACCAAGAGCATGGCTTCGGGATTCAAGCCCTTGAACACGCCCGGTGTTAGGATGCGGGTGCGTACCCAATCATCTTCAAAATGCGGAATGTCTTTGAGGCCATGCTTACCAAAGCTAAGATTACGAAATGGGTTGTCGCGGTCTTCTTCGCCTTCATATTCCCAATATTGGCGGTAGAGTTTTCGGATATTTCCTATGTCGCGGTTTGCACTGTTACTGGTCAGCGGCTTTCTATTGCCTTTGGGCTGCAAGCGCTTGGCCCACCATTTATAAAAACCTCTCGCATGTTCTCTGGTGATTTCGTCCATGCCGAGGTCGCCGTTTAGCTTGATAAAATTATTGACGGCGCGGAGCTTTACCTTGCGCCATGATTTCTTTTGCGCGTCTGATTTGCCCAGCAGTTCACTTACCGCAATTTGCTCGCAGAAAACATCAAATGCTTGCGAGACCGTGACGGATGGTTTCGGGGTTAAACCCAATACGGCCTCTGCCTCAACCTCTTGCGGCAGGCTATTGGCGGGCAAGGTTTGTATGCGGCTGACCAATTCAGTGATGTCGGGATATTCAAGTAAGTCGGCGTTGGGCGTATACATAAACCCCTTGGCCATCGCCCTACGCTTTGCCGCCTCATAACGGCGCACGGCTTGCTTGGTTTGCTCGGCGTTTAAGCTGCTTGCAGAGAGGCTATCAGCGGCGCTGGACACGCTTGCCCAATATAGATCGTCGGCCTCAATTAGTAAGTCGCGGCGCTCTCTGGCGACTTCAATGGATTTGGTATCAAGACCCTTCCGAATATAGCCCCGCTCATCAAAATCAGCATACTTTTTGGGCACGCGCCGCGCATAGTGCCAGCGGCCATTATTGCGTTTTTGAAGGAATTTATCCTCGTCTTTCATGCCTCGAACCCTATTTTGATACACCAAATGATACACCATTTGATACACCAAAACAAGAATTATCATTACATGCGCCCCGTTGAAATATAATTTATTCTTATGTTTCAACAGTTTAACTGATATAAAAAGAAGATAATTGGTGCGGCCGAGAAGACTCGAACTTCCACGGGTTTTACCCCACAGCGACCTCAACGCTGCGCGTCTACCAATTCCGCCACGGCCGCACAT
>QIKS01000253.1 GCA_003233025.1 Hellea balneolensis
GTGCCTTCCAAAGACGAAAACCCGAGCGACACCTTGGCGGATTATCTGATTGTTAGCGAGGCCAGCATTGGTGATAAATTGATCATTGATGTTTTGAGCCGTGACGAAACTTACGCAAAATGCGAACGCTCCTGGAAATATTTCAAACCAATAGCGGGCGCAACCATCACGCCGCGCGACGAGGTCGCGTTCTGCGCCTGGGATAAAACCAATGTTTAAAATGCGCAAAAACCTTTGGGTTTGGGGCGGGCTTGTCCCGGCATTTATTGTCATTTTTGACCAATTGAGCAAAGCCTGGGCGCTTAAAAAATTTGGCGTGCCTCATAATATATGTGCCCTTAACCCCTATCCAAATTTAAAAATCGAGCTTAGCCCTGTGTTCGATCTGGCCCTTGTTTGCAACCGGGGTGTCAGCTTTGGCATGTTTTCCGAACACGCCGAAATTGGCCGTGTTGTTTTGACGGTTTTCGCCGTTGTCATGTCCGTATTTTTGCTCGTTTGGCTTAACCGTGAAAAGGGCAAGCTGACATCTTTGGCGCTGGGTTTGATCATTGGCGGGGCGATCGGTAATGCTATTGATCGGGCGCTTTACGGCGCGGTTACGGATTTTCTCAGCTTTGCCGATATCCACTTTATATGGGTGTTTAATATTGCCGACAGCGCCATTACCTGCGGCGTGATCGGGCTTATTATCGCTATGTTTTTGCAAGACCGGGCCGAGAAACGAGCGAAAAAAAATACAGCTAACTCACCATAAGTTAACTTGGCAGGCGCAGGCAAACCCGTTAGAAGGTAAAAAAACAGGAAATACGATCATGTTAAAACATATGAATTTAGTCGCCCTTTTATCCGCTTGCGCTTTGATGAGTGCGGGATGTTCGACGGGGGCGCGGGTTTTGGGGATTAGAAAATCTGCCCCGAACGAATTTAATATTATCACCAAGCCGCCGCTGATCGTGCCGCCAGAATATAATCTGCGTCCGCCGAGAACGGGTGAGCTTGATATTGAGGAAAAATACTCAACGGCCGAAGCCCGCAAAGCCCTTCTGGGCGAGATCGACCCTGCCGAGCCTTCTCAAGGTGAAGCTGTGCTGATCGCTAATGCCGGTGGGGGTCGGGCTGATCCAGCGGTTCGCGCGATTATTGATGGCAGTAATTCCATTGTGCGCAAAAACCGTGGTTTTGCTGACCGGGTTATGTTTTGGCGCGATGGCAATGCCATTGGCGCGGATGGTCAACCCCTTGATCCAGATTCCGAAGAGCGCCGGATGAAGGCGATTAACGCGGCTACCGGCGACGGAAAAGTTGACATTGTCCGCCGCCCTAGTGGTGCAAAACTGCCCGGATTGTAAGCGAGTTTACGGCTCTCTTTTTTGCTGGCAGTGAAAACCAACAAGATAACCTAAAAAGTTCCGCTAATATTTAAGCCTGCAATTACGCCAAAGGTACGAACGCGGTTTTCGGTAAAATCAAGCTGGCCGATATCGCGGCGATCGGTAAAGACCTCGCGTCTGAAATCATCCGTAGTGTTCAGCAAATTACCAAAAAAGGTATTCACCTTAAGCCCAAAAACATCCTTATGTTCAATAAAAGCAAAAGCGCGCGGCTTTGACTGGTTGTCCAAATTAATGGTGTTAAGCCGGAAAGAAGGCGCGCGGATAGCCTGCTGTGCGCCCACGCCATAAGCCCAGTTCGAGCCGGGGATATCATGGCGAAACCTGACGTTCCAACGCGATGTCCGTTGGCCATTAAATTGACGGGAGATACCTGTCAACGGATCGTCAATTGCGGATTTTATCAATTGCAGCCCCAAATTAAGCTGCATGCCGTTTAAATTCCAGCGCTCACCTTTAAGGGTTGTATCAAATGCAACCCCGTAGCGCACCGCATTGTCAATATTGCCAACGGCGTCACCGTTAATGCCGACCGGGATACGGTCAACCAAATCGGAGAGTAATTGGCCAAAAAATTCGACTTTGAAAGTGTTGCCTTGGCCAAAGTTTTTATCAAATTCAATCTCGCCTGACCATCTTTGCTCAGGAACCAAATCGGCATTTCCAGTGGTGTCCAGCCCGTCTTGTATGTCGACGGAAGAAATAAAATCTGAAAAATTAAGTTGACCAACCCGCCGCTCAAGCCTTGTGCGAATGTTAAAACTGTCACTGGCTTTATACGTTGCGGCAATAAAACCTTTGGGGCGGATAAATTCGCGGGTTTGGCCGGTATTCCCTGTCTGTGATATCTCGGAATATTCAACGCCGATTGATGTTTGCAGATCCCATTTTGGCGACAAAGCGCGGCTATGGGTCAGGGTTGTTTCTGCGCGTCTTTCCTCAACTCTGGATGTGGCTCCGTTCAAAACTGCGTTGAAGAAAGTGCCGCTACCCGTATCCAAGAGCAAGAGAGAAGATTGTCTATCCAAGAGATTAAACGCACCTTCAACGCTTAATTGCCAGTCTCGGCCTTGCTTTTTGCTCCAGGAATATTCAGCCCGGGCAATGGCTTCCGCTCCATCGGAAATTGTTAAAAACCGTGAGCCACTGATCTGGCCTGTATTGCCAAATGTATCAAATCTGGACGTAAAGGGGGAATGTTCAAAACTGAAAAATCCGATCAATTTCAGTTTTCCATTTAAAGATGTCGGGCCCGCCGGAAATTCGTAATCTGCGCCAATTTCCGTGTCCCATTGATCTCGGCCACCCGAAAGCAAGGTTTGGTTATTGCTGCCTCTGGGCGTTAATGCAGTGCGCTGGGAGATTTCACGCAAATTAAAATTAAACGTATTATATTCCGCATTGAGATTGACGACATGATCGGCCTTCGGCTTCCATGTTAACGAAGTGGCGACGCCGGGGTTCTCTCCAAAAAACTGGGCATCTTCATCCCGGGTTTCAAATACAATGCCGTCTGGCGTGAACAATTCTTCCAAGCCTCTATTGCCGTTTCGAAACGAATTATTCCTTAAGGTGACAGAGTAAGCAAGCTTGCCAGCCTCACCGGAAACAGTAACAGAACCATTCCATAAATTAGGCTCAAGCTCCGTGCGAAACCGTGGGTTCCATTGCCATGTGCCCGAAACCCCGGTGTTTTTGGTAATAATATTGGCCACTTGCCCGGACAGGCCGGGAATATCCAAGCTGGCCCCGTCAACAATATCAATACGTACAACGCTGGGTGCGGTAATGCGCGACAATTGATCTTGGGGGTTGGTTTTCCCTGAAATCCGTTCGCCGTTAATCAAGATATTGGCACTGCCCTGGCCCAATCCGCGCCTGTTGTCGCTGGAGTTAATCTGAAAACCGGGGATTTGCACAACCATATCCAAGGCCGTGCGCGGTGCATATTGGTCAAAATATGCAGGCTCGAAACTTTGGCCAGCACCGCCGTCTTCTTGTGCAT
>QIKS01000270.1 GCA_003233025.1 Hellea balneolensis
GGTTCGACCCGTGAACGCACCCATGAAACCGTGGCCAAAATCGCCAGCGAAACCAGTACCACAGCCGCCGCTCATCTCACCTGTGTTGGCGCAAGCAGGCCCGAAATAGACACTGTTGCCCAAAACTATTGGGACGCAGGTGTGCGCCATATTGTGGCCCTGCGCGGCGACCCGCAGGGCGGGATTGGCGAAGCCTATGTGCCGACACCAAATGGCTACGGCTATGCCAATGACCTTATCGAGGGTTTGAAAAAAATCGCGCCGTTTGAGATTTCCGTCAGCGCCTATCCGGAGCGCCATCCTGAAAGCGCCAATTGGGATTTTGAGCTTGATAATCTAAAGCGTAAAATCGACGCCGGAGCCAGCCGAGCCATTACCCAATTTTTCTTTGAGCCGGATGTGTTTTTGCGCTTTCAAGACAGGGCGGCGGCGGCGGGCATTACAATTCCCATTGTGCCCGGCCTGATGTTGCAACCTAATTACGCCGGCATAAAACGCATGTCGGACATGTGTAAAATTGCTATACCGACCTGGTATCACGAACTTTTTTGCGAGCTTGATAACGACCCAACAACCCGCCAGCTTATGGCGGCGACAACGGCGGCGGAGCTGGCGACAAAATTGCAAGAACAAGGCGTTCGCAATTTTCATTTCTACACGCTTAATAAAGCCGACCTGGCCTTTATGGTTTGTAAAACCCTCGGCATAAAAACCATAGGGAGCGGACAATGACCCGCGCGCTTTGGCAGAAAATTGAACAAGCGATCAAGCAACGCATCCTGATCCTGGACGGGGCTATGGGGACAATGCTGCAAGCCTACAAATTTTCGGAAGAACAGTTTAGAGGCGAAGAATATTCCAATTGGTCAAGCCCGCTTAAAGGCAATAACGACCTGCTCAATCTTACCCAACCCCAAGCCGTGCGCGCCGTTCATGATGATTTCCTGCGCGCCGGCGCCGATTTGATCGAAACCAATACCTTTAATGCCAGCTCCATCAGTCAGGCTGATTACGGGCTGCAAGACCACGGCGCAAAAATCGCTGAAGCCGGAGCGAAAATTGCACGCGAAATTGCTGATGTGTGGACGGCCAAAACGCCGGATAAACCCCGGGCAGTCTTGGGCGCACTTGGCCCTTTGAGCAAGACATTATCCCTGTCGCCAAAGGTCGAAGACCCTGGCTACCGCGAGGTGGATTTCGACCATGTTGTTCAGGCTTACAAAGTTCAAATTCTGGCCATGTTCGAGCATATTGACGCCCTGTTAATCGAAACAGTTTTTGATACGCTCAACGCCAAAGCAGCAATTTTCGCCGCCCTTGAAGTTTTTGAACAACGGGGCCAGGAACTGCCTTTGCTCATCTCCGGCACGATCACCGATAAATCCGGGCGCACATTATCCGGGCAAACGACCGAAGCTTTTTGGCAATCTATTGCCCATGCCAAACCCTTTGCCGTCGGCTTGAACTGCGCATTGGGCGCAGAAGATTTACGGCCCTATGTACAAGCCTTGGCAAAGGTGGCGGATACTTATATTCTGGCCTATCCCAATGCCGGCCTACCCAATGCATTTGGCGAATACGACGAAACGCCCCATGAAATGTGCGAACATATGGTGCCGTGGGCCGAGGCCGGATTTGTCAATATTTTAGGCGGTTGCTGTGGTTCAACCCCAGATCATATCGAACAATTAGCCGAACAAACGGCGGGGCATCCCGCCAGAACCGTCCCCGATATCGCGCCCGCTTTACGCTTGGCAGGCCTGGAACCATTTGTGCTGGGGGCAAGCTCATGAGCGTGCCAACGACTGCCCAATTTATCAATATTGGCGAGCGGGCCAATGTGGCCGGCTCGGCTAAATTTAAGCGTCTTATCGTTGATAATGATTTTGCTACCGCCCTTGATATCGCCCGTGAGCAGGTGGAGAACGGCGCGCAAATTATTGACATCAATATGGACGACGGTCTGATTGACGGCGTCATTGCCATGCGGACTTTCTTGAATTTACTCGCTTCTGAACCTGACATTTCCCGCGTACCCGTGATGATTGACAGCTCAAAATGGGAGGTGATTGAGGCGGGGTTGAAATGCGTTCAAGGCAAGGCCGTGGTCAATTCTATCTCTATGAAGGAAGGCGAAAAACCGTTTTTAGCGCAAGCAAAATTGGCACGCCGATACGGCGCGGCGGTGGTTATTATGGCTTTTGACGAAAATGGTCAGGCGGAAACGGCGGATCATAAATTTGCCATTTGCCAGCGAGCTTACAAGCTGTTGACGCAGACGCTTGATTTCCCGCCGCAAGATATTATTTTTGACCCTAATATTTTCGCCGTGGCCACAGGCATTGAAGAACATAATGATTACGCCGTGGCGTTTATCGAAGCCTGCAAGCGGATCAAAGCCCATTTACCCCATGCGCGCATATCCGGCGGGCTGTCCAATGTCAGCTTTGCCTTTCGCGGCAATGATCCCCTGCGCGAAGCCATGCACAGTGTATTTCTCTATCACGCCATTGCCGCCGGGCTTGATATGGCCATTGTCAATGCGGGCCAATTGACGATTTACGACGAAATACCCAAGGAATTACGGACACGGGTTGAAGATGTCATCCTCAATCGCCGCGATGACGCGACGGACAGATTGCTGGCCGTCGCCGATAAATATTCAGGCCGCAAAGGCGGCAAACGCAAGGTGAGAGCTGAAGATACGGCCTGGCGCAAAGACGATGTTAACGCGCGCTTGTCCCATGCTTTGGTGCACGGGATTACCAAATATATCGTCCAGGACACGGAAGAATGCAGAGCGCTCGCGCAGCGGCCCATTCATGTGATTGAAGGCCCGCTCATGGACGGGATGAACCGGGTTGGCGATTTGTTTGGCGCGGGAAAAATGTTTTTGCCACAAGTGGTCAAATCGGCCCGGGTGATGAAACAGGCGGTGGCGCATTTATTGCCTTTTATGGACGCAGAAAAAGAAGAAATGGGCCTGACTGGGAAATCAAATGGCCGGATCGTCATGGCAACGGTCAAGGGCGATGTTCACGATATTGGCAAAAATATTGTCGGCGTGGTTTTGCAGTGTAATGGCTATGAAGTTGTTGATTTGGGCGTCATGGTGCCGTGCGCCAATATTTTGGACGCCGCCCGCGAACACGACGCAGATATGATCGGCCTGTCTGGCCTGATCACACCGAGCTTAGATGAAATGGTTTTTGTCGCCAGTGAAATGCAAAGGCTTAATATCAATATTCCTTTGCTGATCGGCGGGGCAACCACGTCCAAAACCCACACGGCCGTGAAAATCGAACCGGCCTATGATAAGAACGTGGTTGTCTATGTCCCCGATGCTTCACGCGCCGTTGGCGTGGTCGGGGCCTTGCTGGGCGAGAAAAAAA
>QIKS01000133.1 GCA_003233025.1 Hellea balneolensis
CATAACCCCGCCCGTGGTGATGATATCACCATCTTCAATAATTAACTTATCCGTATCCAGATGAACATCCGGATACAATGCGGAGAACTGCTCTCTTAACGCCCAATGGGTTGTGGCCAAGCGCCCTGCCAGCAAGCCTGCTTGCGCCAGCAAAAATGCGCCAGCACATATGGAGCATGTCACAGCGCCGCCCCTATGTTGGCGCTTTATCCAATCGAGAATTTCAAAATCGTGCGTACCTGATCCCTGATCTTCCAGGCACGGCGGTACAATGAGAGCGGTAAGTTGTGACTGGCAATCGTCTGTGGCAAAACATTTTTCAACGCTGGAAGTTTCGACTGAGACTTGCCAATGGCTGATGGTTAACGGCGCCGCACCAGGTGAGCCGCGTTCCATACTGATCCGGTTCGCCGTTAGGAATAAATCCGTCAGACCATCAACAGCCGAACGTTGAGCGCCGGGATATATCAAAACGCCAATATTCACTGATTTCGGCCTTTTGTTCATTTGTCAGTTTTACCCCAATTATTGTCATTTTCGCCAATTTCGACATTTGCGCCAAGGTGTTAATTTGTCAAGAATTCAATCAAAAGAGGATACTGAAATGACCACTAATAAAGCTCTGATCGTTGTTGATCTGCAAAATGATTACTTTCCCGGCGGCAAATGGGTGCTGGACGGCATCAACGCCGCCGCCGCTAACGCCGTACGTCTTATTACGGCGTCACGCGAAGCCGGTGATCTGGTTATCCACATACACCATGAATTTCCCGCCGATGGGGCTCCGTTCTTCGCGGCTGGTTCGGAAGGTGCAAAAATCCACCAAGACGTATTACCAAGAGATGGCGAGATCACTATTTTGAAAAACCATGTTAACAGTTTTCGCGAAACAGACCTTAAGGATGTTCTTGAAAAAAACGGGATCAATGATGTCTTGATTTGCGGCGCTATGAGCCATCTATGTATTGACGCCACCACACGGGCAGCCAGTGATTTAGGTTATGCATGCACGCTGATCCATGACGCTTGTGCAAGTCGCGATCAAGAGTTTGATGGCCTTGTCGTACCGGCAAAACAAGTCCATGCAGGCTTTATGGCCGCGCTTGGCTTTGGGTATGCTGACGTTATTTCAACAGATAAATATCTGGGCTAAATTGCAAGACATATGTGGGCGCAGGAGCTATCCTTATTCACCAGAACGGCTCCTGCCCGCTCATATCCCAAGCTCGTAAACCGTAGCCATATTTAAATGCTACATTCCCAGACCAAGTTCTGAACACCGGCTAGCCTGGCCAAACGAGCAAGCTCGACCTTGAGTCTATGGGTTTTGTTGGCATTCCATCTGACATCAGGCTCGGGCCAGAATTGCAAAACCGTTAGCGTGTTTTTCTTGCGATCTGCCCGGACTTCAATGCGACCAACAAAGCTGTCTTTTTCCAAAAGCGGATAGACATAATACCCCCATTTTCGTTTGGCCGCTGGTACAAAGATTTCAATCCGGTAGTCAAAGCCAAACAGCCGCGACAAGCGTATTCTATCTCGAATAAGCGGATCAAAGGGATTGAGAATACGCAGGCGTGACGTTGGGCGAGGAGCGGTTTTAAGGCGGGTTTCAATATTTTCTGGTACCAGCATTTGCGACCAACTTCCGTCGGCGTTCTCAATTTCAGCGGATAAAAATTTCGCGTCGACACCCGTCGTCCATTGCTTGACTTCATGGGGGTGCGCCGCGCCCCAGAACCGGGCAATTTCACCAATACTGCCAAATGCCAACCGGGATAACGCCTGATGGCACAACCAATTAAGTTGGGCCGTATCCGGTAGTGTCTGATTGCGCACATCCTCAGGGATTATCCGTTCCGATAAATCGTAAAACTTTTTAAAGCTCTCCCGGTGTGACGTCGCAAGCTCACCAGCATACCACAGATAATCGAGAGCCAATTTATGGGGCGGACGTTTCCACATCTCTTTTTTACCACTAATTTTGGTGTCAAATGCATGGGTAGACAAAGGGCCCTCCGCTTCAATTCGTTCTTTAACATGGTCGTGCAATTTTTTGTCCAGGCGACCCATGCGTTTGCGGGCCGTACGCTCCAACCGAAGAAATTGCCGCTGCCAGACGGGGTAAAATTCCATAGGCAAGATCGAGGCATCATGGGTAAAATGCTCGAACACTGTTCGGTCCTTTGCCAAAGCCTGCCAGAGCATGGGTTCGCGATAATTTTGGTTTCGGCTCCATAAAATATGGTGGTGGGCACGGGAGACAGCACGAATTGTATCCAGTTGAACAAACCCGAGTGCTTTTATAATCTCAACAAGATCAAGCCGCCCGGTTGGTGCCCGTGACAGGCCTTGTGCATCAATCCATAAACGGCGGGCATCGCGATTGTTAATCTTTAAAACCATGAAGCATGAGCATAATGAATATTACCCAATCTGCAAAGGTTCTCTATATCTGTTTCGCGCAAGTGGGCGAACTGGATATCCGTATCTCTGCGTGACGCTCCCCATCACCACGGCCTGGGGTCAGACCCTATGTGTATAAGTTTTTTGTGGGCTATCAAGCCAATCCGAACGGATGGTTCTTCTGCCTCGATTGGAGAGAGTAAAAAATATTAACTTTTTATTGACCCATTTTTGGAGCATTTCGCGCCTACCTAGATAGACCGCCTTTTTCAAATTGCTTTAACGGCATTATTGGGCGGGGAAACACTTTGATGGCTAGGGAGCACATTATGAAAACCAAAACATTTATAGGCAAAACGCTTGTCGGACTGGTCGTCGGTCTGACAATGGTCGCCGTGCCCGATATCGCACAGGCGCAAGATTTAACGCCTGTCAATAATTTCGCGACAACCTTACGGGACTTCATGACGGGGGCATTTGCCCGTATCGCAGGCGCTATTGCTATCGCCTTCATCGGTTACCGCTGGTTTAGCGGGCGGATGGAGTTGAGCAAGGCGCTGACCATTGCCGCCGGTATTGTTCTGGTTCTTGGCGCGGTCAGCATTGTTGATTTCGTCGACCAAGGTATCAACTAGGTCGCGGGGGTGGGGAGATGAAAGAAAAAGATCCACTTTTTATCGGGATGACGCGCCCGCCAATGATTGCGGGCGTCACATTTCTTTATATGGGTCTGAACGCATTTGGAGCATTTTTCGCCTTTTTATTGACCGGCAATTTGCTCTACCTGCTCATCTTCCTTCCCTTTCATGCCGTCGGTTATGCGATTTGTCTGAAAGACCCGCAATTGCTCGATGTCATGATGAAGAAAGTTCAAAAAACAACAGGTGTTCCTAACAAAATTTTTTGGTCCGGGAATTCCTATGAGCGATAAATTTTAAAATATCAACTTTGCCTTGGGGGGCGTACGTGCCAGTAAAACTTGC
>QIKS01000224.1 GCA_003233025.1 Hellea balneolensis
GGCTATATGTTTTTTGCCGCAGGGGTCGGTGCCTACAATGCAGCCATGTTCCATTTGTTCACCCATGCGTTTTTCAAAGCACTGTTATTCTTGTGCGCAGGCTCGGTCATTGTCGCTTTGCATCATCAACAAGACATGCGCAAAATGGGCGGTATTTATAAACTTGTGCCGTTGACTTATGTGTTGATGATTATCGGGACATTGGCGCTGACCGGCATTGGTATCCCCGAAACCAAAATTGGTTTTGCGGGCTTCTTTTCCAAAGACGCCATTATCGAAGCGGCCTATGCGGCAAGCACAAGCGGACAAAATGCGTCAGCTGTCTTTGCGTTTTGGGCCGGGTTGATTGCAGCAGGCATGACCAGTTTTTATTCGTGGCGACTGATCTTTATGACTTTCCACGGCAAACACAGGGGCGAGCCAGATGTGCTTAAACATGCCCATGAAAGCCCTTTATCAATGATGGTTCCTTTGGTCTTGCTTGCGGTTGGTGCAGTTTTCGCCGGGGTGTTTTTCTACGCAAAATTTATGGGCGCGGACATGGCCGGGTTCTGGCAATCGGCCATGCCGGGCGGCGGTGGTGATTACGGCGGCGAAGCGGCTGGCGGTCATCATGATTTCCCCAGATGGGTATTGTGGTCGCCCGTTATTGTTACCGTATCGGGCTTTGTTCTGGCGTGGCTAATGTATATTTGGCGCGAGGGTACACAGAAACGAATTGAGGGGACGGGCGGTGTTTTGTATAACTTCTTGCTCAACAAATGGTATATTGACGAGCTTTACGACGCGACCATTGTGCGGTTGACCCGGGTGCTCGGCGATGTTTTTTCAAACATTGGCGACAAGAAAATCATTGACGGCCTCGGGCCAAATGGATTTGCGGCTTTGTCGCTGATGGGCGGTAAGAAATTGTCCAAGTTCCAAAGCGGTTATGTGTTTCACTATGCCTTTGTCATGCTGATCGGGCTGGCTGGCTTGATCGCATTTGTCTCTATGAACGGGGGGGGCTAATTATGTTTGACGGTGTTCCCATATTGACGATTATCACCTTTATTCCGCTGCTGGCGGCGGTGTGTCTGATGGTTATTTCTCGCCTGTCACGCGACGAAGGTAAAGCCCAGATCGAGAAAAACGCACCCTTGGTCGCTTTGGTGGCGAGCTTGGCCGTGTTTGGCCTGTCGATCTTGCTGCTGATAAGCTTTAAAAGCGACAGCCCGGATATTCAATTTTACGAAGAACTAAACTGGCTCGGCGGGGGCATTAAATACCGCATGGGCGTGGACGGGATTTCGATCTTATTTGTTGTCCTGACCACCTTCTTGACGCCTTTGTGTATTTTAGGATCCATGGGGTCGGTCAAGAAACGTATGCTTGAATATATGGTGGCGTTTTTGATTATGGAAACCCTGATGATTGGTGTTTTCTGTGCGTTGGACATGGTGCTGTTTTACATCTTCTTTGAAGCGGTCTTGTTGCCGATGTTTATTATCATCGGGGTGTGGGGCGGCAGTAACCGCGTCTATGCCGCCTATAAATTTTTCCTCTATACCTTGCTTGGCTCGGTCTTGATGTTGGCGGCCATGTTGTGGCTTTATTATTATTCCGGCCAGGTTCTGGGCGCAGGTAATGCGACAACGGATATCAGAGAACTGGCCAAATTGGATATTCCGGCCAGCGCGCAAACATGGTTGTGGCTAGCGTTTTTCGCAAGCTTTGCGGTTAAAATACCCATGTGGCCGGTGCATACCTGGCTGCCAGATGCCCATGTACAAGCCCCGACGGCTGGCTCGGTTATTTTGGCCGGTGTGTTGTTGAAACTGGGCGGCTACGGCATGTTACGCTACTCTCTTCCCATGTTCCCCGATGCCAGCCTGTATTTCGCGCCAATGGTATTTGGCCTGAGCATTGTTGCGATTATTTACACATCTTTGGTGGCCTACCGACAAACGGATATGAAAAAACTAATCGCCTATTCCTCTGTCGCCCATATGGGATTTGTCACCATGGGGATTTTCGCGCTCAATGTGCAAGGCTTGCAAGGGGCGATTTTTCAAATGTTGTCACACGGGGTTATTTCCGGCGCATTATTCTTTGCTGTCGGGGTGATTTACGACCGGATGCATACCCGCGAAATCGCTTTTTACGGCGGGATTGTCAAATATATGCCGATCTATGCGGCCGTGTTCATGCTGTTTACCATGGCCAATGTCGGCTTGCCGGGAACGTCCGGGTTTGTCGGCGAAATCCTGACCATGGTCGGGGCTTACCAGATTAATCCGTGGATAGCATTTGGCGCAGCTTTCGGCATGGTTTTGTCCGCCGTTTATGCCCTGAATTTATACCGGGAAGTTGTCTTTGGCGAAGTTAAAAACGAAAAGCTGGAGGGGATTGCCGACATGAACGGGCGCGAGATTATCATCATGGTGCCTTTGGCGGTGATGACCATTGTTTTGGGGTTTTACCCGTCACTTATCACAGATATCACGGCCAGCTCGGTGGATGCCTTGCTGGCTGATTTTGCTGCTAAAACGGCAGGGGGGTCATAATGGGTCAATTATCTTATCTTGGCGGCGAGCTGGTTTTGGGCATTAGCGCACTTGTCTTGCTTATGGTCGGCGTATTTGCTGGCAAAAACGCGACGTCTATGGTGCGCTATTGTAGCATCATCGCCTTGCTGGTTTTTGCTTTCTCCGGGTTTGTCATCAATAGCAGCGGCACGGCATTTGACGGTGCCTTTATCTCCGACGGGTTTTCTCGTTATGTCAAACTTTTGATCGGAGTTATTGCCGCCGTCACGCTTTGGCTGTCGCGCTCATATTTCAGATCTGAAAAACTGGATCAATTTGAATACTCAATCTTGATGCTATTTGCCGTGTTGGGCATGGGAGTTATGGTGTCTGCGGGCAATTTACTGTCCCTTTATATCGGCTTGGAAATGCAAAGCCTGGCGCTTTATGTCATGGCCGCCTTTAACCGCGACAGCTTGCGGGCTTCCGAAGCCGGGCTTAAATATTTCGTGCTGGGGGCTTTGTCGTCGGGCATGTTGCTGTACGGGATATCCCTGATTTACGGCTTTAGCGGTTCGTTGGATTTTGAGCAGATTGCTAGCCATATTCAAGAGACGGGCGGCATGAGCAGTGGCATGATTGCTGCGGTGGTTTTCTTGCTCAGCGGCTTGGCGTTTAAAATATCGGCGGCCCCCTTTCATATGTGGACGCCGGATGTTTATGAGGGTGCACCAACGCCGATCACCGGCTTCTTTGCCGGCGCACCAAAGCTGGCCGCATTGGCTCTGATTACGCGCCTCGTCACCGGGCCGTTCGGCGATGATGTGCAGGTTTGGCAGCAGGTGATTGTTGTTTT
>QIKS01000266.1 GCA_003233025.1 Hellea balneolensis
AAGCTTTGGAAGATGATCCGGATCCTCTTCTGCGACAACCAATTTTTCGTATGGGTAAGACCGGCGTTGAAGCTGCCCAGGATAAAATATTGCGCGGACAGGCCGGGCGGCAAAAAATTGAAGTGAATGCGGTTGGGCGTGTGGTTCGCGAGTGGCAGGCGGATAAAACGGAAGCCGTCCGCGGCAAGGATGTTTGGCTGACACTGGACGGCGCGCTGCAAACCTATGCGGCCAGTTTGTTTGGCGATGAAAGCGGGGGTGTTGTCGTTATCGACGTGATAACGGGCGAGTTGCGGACATTATTGTCAATGCCGGTATTTGACGGCAATCAATTTGTTTCGGGGTTATCCAGCGCTGATATGCGCGCTTTAAATGCAGACCCCAGACGTCCGCAATTTAACAAAGTGATTGGCGGCGGATATCCACCCGCCTCTACCTATAAGATGATTGTTATGCTAGCGGCCCTTGAAAGCAAAATCATTGCGCCACGCAGCAAAGTGTTTTGTAGTGGCAAAATTCATGTGGGCAATCGGGATTTCCATTGTCACAGTCGCCGTGGTCATGGACTGATGAATATGCACGAGGCGCTGCAATATTCTTGCGATGTTTATTTTTATGAAATCATCCAGCTTTTGGGTATGGAAAAAATAAAGCTAATGGCGGAAAAATTGGGATTGGGCCAAATTTATGATCTGGGCATTGGCGGGCAAATGCGCGGTATTATTCCAGACCCTGAATGGAAAGAAAGCCAAATGGGCAGCAAATGGCGCACAGGCGATGCCTTAAACAGCGCCATCGGGCAAGGGTTTGTTCTGACAACGCCTTTGCAATTGGCCGTGATGACGGCCCGTTTGGCCAATGGGAACAAGGCCGTCGCGCCGACATTAATTGTTGGCGAGGCGCTGCCGGGCTTGGAAGGCTTGGCCATTGATCCGTCCGACTTGGCCTTTGTTCAAGACGCTATGTATTCCGTATGTGAACGGCCGGGCGGCACTGCTTATCGGCCCAATGGGTTGGGGTTGGGGGAGATAAAAATGGCGGGGAAAACGGGAACCGGACAGGTGCGCGGTATTTCAGCGGCAGAGCGCCGGTCCGGGGTTTTGCGCAATGCAGAATTGCCGTGGAAATTGCGGGATCATTCTATTTTTGTTGGCTATGCGCCCTATGACGAGCCTCGGTTTGCTGTGAGTGTATTGGTTGAACACGGGGGGTCGGGGGCGGGTTTGGCGGCGGATTTTTGTCGTAAGATTTTAAGACGAGCGCTGATACGCGACGGTATTACAGCACCAGAGCTTGCTAGCGACGGGAATAATTAGCGGTGGGCACGACAACACGATTACCGATTGCCAAGCTTTATGATGTGAACTGGCTTCTGCCCCTATTGATATTTATGATCGGATTAATCGGCGTTGCGATGATTTTTTCGGCAACGGATGGTGTGTGGTCCCACGGCGCAAAGCAGCATTTGATCCGTTTGCTTGTCGGCATGGTTTTCATGATGGTTATCGCGATGATTGATGTACGGGTCTGGTTTATGTTGGCCTATCCGGGATATATACTCGCTCTACTCTTGCTCATCGGCGTTGAGTTTTTTGGCATTACGGTAAATGGATCGCAGCGATGGCTGGATTTTGGCATATTGCGCATTCAGCCATCGGAGTTTATAAAACTGGCCAGCGTTTTAGCTTTGGCACGCTTTTATCACGATCTGCCCCATTGGCGCGTTTCGACCCCGGTCGGTATTGTGGTTGCTCTTGTGATTATTGCGGCGCCGGCAATACTTATTTTAAGACAACCTGATCTGGGAACAACATTGTTGTTACTTGTCACAGGCGGGTGTTTGGTTTTTCTGGCCGGGATCAATGTGCGGGTGATTATCAATACAGGTTTGGGGATGCTTGTTGCTTTGCCATTGGCGTTTATTTACGGGCTCAAAGATTATCAACGGTCGCGTATTTTAACTTTTTTTGATCCAGAACGCGATCCCGCAGGTGCTAGTTACCATATTATCCAGTCAAAAATTGCGCTTGGCAGCGGCGGGGTGAGCGGCAAAGGATTTATGGAAGGTACTCAGGCAGCCTTGAATTATGTACCGGAAAACCGAACAGATTTTATTTTCACGGTCATCGGAGAAGAGTTTGGTCTTATTGGCGGCTTGGTGACAATCAGCATTTATATGGTGATCCTTATCATGTGTTTTTTACTGGCCAATCAATGCCGGCATATGTTTTCGAGGCTTTTAATCTTTGGCCTCAGCATTACTTTTTTCCTCTATGTCTGCATTAATCTTTCTATGGTCATGGGCTTGGCGCCTGTTGTCGGTGTGCCGCTGCCGCTGATTTCTTATGGCGGTACGGTGATGATGACAGTGTTGGCTGGCTTTGGCATGATTTTGTCAGCGCATTTACACCGCGAAACCGAATTGCCGCGTGGTTCGGGATTGTTGCTATAAAGTATTTTGTATTCTTTGGGTTAGCGGCTAGGATGATATAAAGAACAGGTATTTTGGGAGGATAGAATGCGCGCTTTTTTGTTTATTTTGTGTTTGGGTTTTCTAACGGCTTGCTCCAAACCGCCTGCTGATGACAAGGCGCCCGACAGCGGGCAAGGACCAATTGTGATTATGGTTGGCATTGATGGTTTGCGCTGGGATGCGATTGACCGCTACCCTGCGCCGACATTAAATGCCTTGGCCCAGGACGGTGTTCGGGCCGAGCGCATGATACCGGTCATGCCGTCCCTGACATTTGTAAATTTCTATAGCCTGGCAACCGGTTTATATGCGCAAAACAGCGGGATTACGGGTAATTTGCTTTACTCGGTGTCTGAAGATGAGGTTATGGTGCGCGGGACACATGGGGAGACGCGCTGGTGGGGCGGGGAGCCGATCTGGGTAACCGCTGAGAAACAAAACATCCGTACCGCCGCCATGTTTTGGCTAGGTTCAGAGGCTGAGATAGGCGGTAAACGGCCGACCCATTGGTCGCCCTATGAACACGGCAAGCCCAATGAGGAACGGGTTGAGCAAGTATTGGAATGGCTGGCAATGCCTGAAGCTGAGCGGCCGCGCTTGATCACTTTATATTTTCATGTGGTCGATTCTGCCGCGCATCGTTACGGCCCCGAAACTGCGGAAGAAGGTAATGCCATTCAAGATGTTGATAACCAAATTGCCGATTTACGGGCCGGTATTGCGCAATTGGGGCTTGAGGACAGGGTAAATATTATTGTGGTTTCAGACCACGGCATGACATCTATTAAGCCAGATGGTCTGATTTATTTGGATGATTATATCGATCTGGACAATATATTTAT